>JAADEB010000056.1 GCA_013153655.1 Chlorobiota bacterium | reverse complement strand
CAAGGCAAGCGGAACTGCGGCAGCGGCACACGGTACTACAACCAGCGGTCATTACGAGCGGAACGAAGTGAAGCGAAGTAATCTCCTTCTGCGGGACGCGGTATGAATTTTTTTTAGACTTTCATCATTATGTAGTAGGAGATTGCTTCACTTCGTTCGCAATGACGGTTTATTGACTTGCTCCGTTATGCTGAGGGAGATTGCTTCGTCGCTGCGCTCCTCGCAATGACAGGTTACGGGCTTGCCTCATTCTATTGATCCAAGTATTGAAGAATTTCCTTCTTATATTCATTTCCTCTTATTCGGCTCAAAAAATCTATTGAAATGAGCCGATACGAAGCCTGGAATGAGCCGAAACAATTTTTTGATAATAAAAAAATGAAATTTAGGTGGCAATCAGGTTAAGATTTCCTATGATAAACTCAATCTCCCTTCCGAGAAAATTCCAAATACGAAAATAAAAAATAAACCACCATAATCAACGGAATGCCGTAAATGCCTTTCAGAGCCAAAATCAAGCCGGAAGTGAGGATGAGGAGGATTTTGATGATGTCTTTTTGCGGCGAGAAGCCTTTGAATTTGAGGGCGATAAGCGGAATGGGACTGTTGAGCAACCACGCCGATAGCAGGATGAGCGCCGAAAAAATCCAAGGATTTTGCAACGGACCGGACAGGAAATGCGCCTGGTCCAAGAGGATAAAACCCAGCGAAATCAGGAAAAGGGCGTTGGCGGGCGTGGGCAGGCCGATAAAATGCGTTTTTTGGCGTGTGTCCAGGTTGAAGCGGGCCAAGCGCACGGCCGATGCGGCGGGAATAAGCAAGGCCACATAAGCCACCGGACTGCCGGGATGAACGTGGTGATAGGCTTGGAAGAGAAAGTATCCGGGTACCAAACCGCTGGTAATCAGGTCGGCCATGCTGTCCAGTTGAAGTCCCAGCTCGGAACCGGTGCCGGTGGCGCGGGCCACCAAACCGTCCAGAAAATCGAAACCGATGCCGGCCAACACCAGCAGAAAAGCCGTCCGGAAATCGTCCTGAAAAATAAAATAAAGCGCCAAAGTGCCTGACAGCAAGTTAAGCAAAGTCAGGAAATTGGCTATATTTTGACGCACTTGCATAAATTTGCACGGTGTTTGATACGACAAAGGTAGGTTATTTTCAAAAAATCGAAATGCGGAGATTGTTATTCATATTATTCATTGCTTCCGGTGTGCTGATGCAGGCACAAACCGACAGCCTGAATGCCGCCAGGGAACGTTTCTATGCCGATTCGGTGATTTGGGCCGATACGGTGGGTCAGATCGACGGCGAATATTATCCCGGCTTTTCCCTGGACACGGTGGTGCTGATGCCGGATTTGTTTTTCTACAACATGACGGACTTGTACAAATACAACGTTCTGCGCCGCAAGGTGATCAAGGTCTATCCCTTGGCCAAAACCATGGGCGACGATTTGGAGAAATTGGACGAACGCCTCCAACGCATGACGCCGCGCCAACGCCGGCACTACAAGCGCCTGGTGGAACGTTACGTGCGCGAGGTGTTCGAACCGCAACTGAAAAACCTCACCGTCACCGAAGGCCGTGTGCTCACCAAATTGGTGTATCGTCAAACGGGTATGTCGGTCTATGATTTTCTAAAAAAATACAAGAGCGGTTTGTCGGCCGTATGGTGGCAGAGTTTGGCCAAAATCTACAAGATCGATTTGAAAATGAAATACGATCCCGTGCATTCCAAGGACGATTTTTGGATGGAAGACATCCTGCAACGGGCTTTTGCCGACGATATTTTGGAACGTTCCGAATCCAAAGTGGATTTCGATTACTACGCACTCTACGATAAATGGATGGACAAAATGCCGGATTATATGCGAAACCGGCGCAAGTTATTGTCGAATAGAAAATTATTCCAATATTTGCACAAAATCGACAGCTTGAAAAAATCCCGGCAAAGGCGTTCGCGCATTTCCGGAAATCCTTAGAACGAATATGACAAAACAAAACTTTTTCGACCGACCCATAGCCGTTTTCGACCTGGAAACCACGGGTATCGATACGTCGAAGGACCGCATTGTGGAAATTTCCATTCTGCGTGTGGAAACCGACGGTACCGAGACCGTCTATACGCGTCGTGTCAATCCCGGCATGCCGATTCCGGCACAAGCCACCGCCGTACACGGCATCACCGACGAGGACGTCAAGGATGCGCCGCGCTTCGAAGAAATCGCCGCCGAAGTGTATGCGCTTATCAACGATGCCTATTTGGCCGGCTTCAATTCCAACCGTTTCGACCTTCCCATGCTGGTGGAAGAACTGCTGAGGGCCGGTTTGGAAGTGGACTTGCGGCGCAACAAAACCATTGACGTGCAGGTGATTTACCACAAAAAGGAACCGCGCAACCTGGCGGCGGCCTACCGTTTCTACACGGGCAAGGAATTGGACAACGCGCATTCGGCCGAAGCCGACGTACGCGCCACCTGGGAAGTGCTTCAATCCCAACTCCAACGCTACGACGACCTGCCTAAGGACGCCGAAAAACTCTCGGCTTTCTCGTCCTTCAACCGCAATGCCGATTTTATGGGCCGCGTGGTGTATGACAACGACGGCAACGAAATCGTCAATTTCGGTAAGTACAAAGGCAAGAAAGTGGAAGAGGTATTGGAAAAAGATCCGGGTTACTACGGCTGGATCATGCAAGCCGATTTTCCGGCCTACACCAAGCTGGTGTTCAAGAACGTGTACGAACGTATGCGTTTGCGTCAAGAGAAGGAAAAATTGCAGCAGTTACAAGACAAATTCAACCGAAAACCCTGATACGGATTGATTGAGAATAAGAACCTGAAACCCGCCATCGAGAAGGTGGCATTGGTGGGCTTGGCCTTGCCGGGCCAATCCAAGCAGAGCGTAAAGGATTATTTGGACGAACTGGCTTTCCTGGTACGAACGGCCGGTGGCGAACCCGTGGCGCGATTTGTACAAAACCGCCAAAAACCGCATCCCAAAACTTTTGTGGGTGCCGGCAAATTGGAAGAAATCCGCCGGGCGGTGGAAGAGTTGAAAATCGATACGGTGGTGTTTGACGACGAGCTGAGTCCGTCGCAACAGTTCCAGCTGGAAAAGGAATTGGGCGTCAAAATCCTGGATCGCACGCGCCTGATTCTCGACATTTTTGCCTTGCGTGCACAGACGGCCTACGCGCGTACGCAGGTGGAGCTGGCACAATACGAATACATGTTGCCACGCCTCAAAGGTATGTGGACCCACTTGGAACGCCAGCGCGGTGGTATCGGTATGCGCGGACCCGGTGAGCGGGAAATCGAAACCGACCGCCGGATCGTCAAGAAACGCATCGCCGACCTGCGCCGAAAATTGGCCAAAATCGACACCCAAAAACAGGTGCAACGAAGCAATCGCGGCAAAATGGTACGCGTGGCCTTGGTGGGTTATACCAACGTGGGCAAATCCACGCTGATGAACCTGCTGGCCAAATCCAAAGTCTTGGCCGAGAACAAATTATTTGCTACCCTGGACACCAAAACGGCCAAAATCCAAGTGGAAAACATCTCGTTTCTGGTGAGCGACACGGTGGGATTCATTCGAAAACTGCCGACGCAATTGGTGGAATCGTTCAAATCCACGCTGGACGAAGTGCGCGAAGCCGACATCCTCCTTCACGTGGCCGACGCCTCGCACCCGGCTTTGGAAGAGCAAATCGCCACGGTGCGCCGAATCCTGGCCGAAATCGGCGCCGGCAACAAACCGGAAATATTGGTGTTGAACAAAATCGATTTGTTGGACGACGAGCAACGGCGTTTGCTGGAAAACCGTTTCCGCTCGGAGGACAAACCGGTGTTGTTCATATCGGCCGAAAAAAAGGAAGGTATCGACCGCCTGAAACGCCTGCTGTACCGCGAAGTGCGTAAAATTCATATCTCGCGGTTCCCGCACGACGATTTCCTTTATCCCGATTTGGATTTTTTGGATTAAATTTGTCAAAATCATAATGTACGTCCGAATGAAGAAATTAACGGTGTTTTTGCTGACAATCGGCCTGATGGTGATGCAATCCTGTATTCCCACCAAGAAACTCATTTATTTGCAAGACGATAACAGCAAAATCGAGAACACACCTTCCGAAAATTACCGTTTCAAAAAAGGCGATTTGATCTATATCGACATCAAAACCCGCGACGAGGGTCTGAACGCACTTTTGCAAGCCGGACGCAATCGCGGTACCAACAACGTGTCGGGCGAAAACCTCTACTTTACGGCCTATATGGTGGACAAGGACGGCATGATCGAATTGCCGGTGTTGGGCAAAATGCGCGCCGAAGGACTGACGGCACCGGAATTGAAGGAAAACATCATCAACAAACTCTTGGAATCCCAGCTGCGCAACCGTCAGGATGCTTTCGTAAAAGTAATGCCGGCGGGCATATTCGTTACCGTATTGGGCGAAGTGGGCGGTACGGGCACGGTGCATATCTTCAAATCCCATCCCAATATCCTGGAAGCCATAGCCTTATCTGGCGACATCAAGCTCACGGGCAACCGCACTGATGTCATGGTGATACGCACCAAAGCGGGCGGCGAAAAGGAAATCGCTCATCTGGACCTCACCAAGCGCAGCGTCATGAATTCGCCTTATTTTTATCTGAAAAACAACGATATTATTTATGTGAAACCCTTGCCGCAAAAGACCATCGGCACCGGTACCACCCTTATCCAAACCCTTACCACCATCATGAGTATCACCTCTTTTGCCATATCCTTATACCTTTTTAGCAGACGATAAACAACGAAGCGGATTATGAACGGCGAGCAAACCATACAGCAATTCAAGGAAGTCATCAACCTGAAATTGGTATTCCTGAAAATCCTCAAATACTGGTATGTGTATTTATTGGCCGTATTGTTGGGTTTTGTGATTGCACATGAATACAACAAACGGCAAGCCAACATTTACCAACTCGACACCCTGATTTCCGTGAAGGACGAGAGCAATCCGTATTTTACATCCAACATGAGCCTGGTCTTCAACTGGGGCGGACCCAGTGACAAAGTCAATACCATCATTACTTTGCTCAAATCGCGTGGACACAACGAAAGCCTGGTTCGCAAGCTCAAATATTATATTACCTACTACCGAAAAGGCAAATATTTCGATACGGATATCTACGGGCGGTCGCCTTTCCGGGTGGAGGACGATCCGGGTGCCTTCCAAGCCGTGGATGTGCCGTTCAAAATTACGTTTACCGGACCGGATACCTTTGTGCTGGAAACCGAGATCGCCAAGGATACCAAAAACATTAAATTGTTTAATTACGCCACCGAACAATCCAAAACCATTCCGTGGGACGGGAAAAATCTGAAAAAAACCTACCGCCTGGGTGAACATATTGACACGCCGTTCTTCCACGGACGCATTACGGCGGTGGAAGGCCAACAACCGGAAACGGGCAAGCCTTATTATTTCAAATTCAGGAATTTCCATTCGGTGGTCAACCGATACAGGAATTTGTATGTGGGCAGTTACAAGAAAAACTCGTCCATGGTGATCCTGAAACTCAAAGGCAGGAACAAAAAGAAAATTCAGGATTACCTTAATACGTCGGTGGATGTGCTCAGCCAAAAATTGTTGCGCGACAAAAACAGTTTTGCCACCAACACCATTAATTTTATCGATACCACCCTCAATGTGCTTAAAAACGAATTGGTGCAAAGCGGCAAGCGTTTGGAAAAATTTCAACAAAACAAAATGGAATTTGCTTTGGACAATCCGTCGGAGGCTCTGTATAACCAACTCCTGGACCTGGACCGCCAAAAACAATCCATTGCCTCAAAGCGCCTCTATTACAGGACTTTGCAGGACTATATGGACAGCAATCGTTTCAAGGAAATTCCTTCGCCTTCGGTGGTGGGTATCGACGATCCCATGATTTTGAGCAATACGAAAAAACTGGCCGAATTGGCCATCAAGCGCGAACAATTGCAGCAAGTGCTCGGACCGGGAGCGGCACCTTTGCAAGAGTTGAACAACGAAATGGCCAACGTCAAAAAAGCTTTGCAAAACAGTATTCGATCGGCCTTGTCCAATCTGGATAAACAGGAATCATTCGTACAAGCGCGTATCAACAAGCTGGAACGCAAACTCAATACGCTTCCTGCGGAACTCAAACGCTTTATCGACCTCAAACGCGACTATCAAATCAAGGATCAAATTTATTCCTATCTGCTCCAAAAACGCAACGAAGTCAATATCATAAAGGCTTCCAACCTTTCGGGCGTCAAGATTATCGACAGTGCCAAGGACACGGGTCAAGGGCCGGTGGCACCCAACCGCAAAATCAATTATCTGCTGGCCTTGATGCTGGCCTTGATTATTCCCAGCCTGATTATTCTCGTTTTCTCCTTTGTGGACGACAAAATCCACGACATCGAGGAAGTGCGCAACCTGACCAAATTGCGTATCATCGGAACCATTTTCCATAGCGACAATGCATCGAAAAACAAATTACCCGTCCTGTCGGACCAAGCCGGCACCCACATACGCGAATCGTTTAGCACTTTGCGTACCAACCTGCGCTTCCAATTGCCGGTGCGCAAGGGCAAAGGCAATGTGGTGATCGTCACATCCACCACTTCGGGCGAAGGTAAAACCTTTGTGAGCAGTAACCTGGCCGCCATCAACGCATTGAGCAACCAAAAAACGGCCATCCTGGAATTCGACGTGCGCAAACCCAAATCGCATCATTTCTTTACGGTGGACGAACGCCGTCCGGGTATCACCGATTATATCCTCAACGAACAACTTACGCCGGCGGATATTGTACGGCCTACGCACGAAGTGGAAAACCTGGACTTGGTGTTGGCCGGTACGCCGGTGGACAATGCCACGAGGGACATTTCCGGCTTGCTCGAAAGCGAACGTTTGCAGGAATTGTTCGATTACCTCCTGGAAAACTACAAAATGATTATCATCGACAGTCCGCCTTTGGGTCTGGTGCCGGATGCCTTGATTCTGAACCGTTTTGCCGATTACATGCTTTATGTGGTGCGGGAAAATTACAGCAAGCGCAATTTCCTGAAAGTGATCGACGAATATGTGGAAAACGGCGAAATTCCCAACGTGGGCATCGTGTACAACGATTACCGTATCGACATGATCAAGAAATACGGATATCAGAGCAAATACGTTTATACCTATAATAAATACGGTTACAAAAAATACGGACCTTCGAGCGACCGGCCGTCGATTTTGAAAAAAATATTTCGATTGTTTAAAAAATAATTGAATGGTCTTATTTGTAAATAAAAATTATAGACAAGATTTTACCGTATATATTAACCGGATAAATTAATGGGAATTATATGTTTCTAATTATCAAGAAAAAAGAACAACTAAATAAAGCATTTAATTCAAAAGATAATTTATGAAAACCGCCTCAGATCATTTGGCCGTCATCGGATTGGGTTATGTGGGATTGCCTTTGGCCGTGGAATTTGCCAAAAAGTTTCCCGTAACAGGATTCGATATCAGTCAGGAACGCATCGACGAATTGCGCCAAGGCACCGACAGCACCCTGGAAGTGGAGGACGAAGATTTGGCCGCCGTGCTCAAAAAGGAAAACAACCGGGAAAACGGTCTCTATGTTACGGCCGATGAAGCGGATTTGGATGCGGCCAACATCTATATCGTCACCGTTCCCACGCCTACGGACAAATACAACCGGCCGGTGCTGACACCGCTCGTCTTGGCAAGCCAAACCGTGGGACGCCACCTCAAACCCGGCGATATCGTGATCTACGAATCCACCGTGTATCCGGGCGTCACCGAAGAAGTTTGCGTGCCGGAATTGGAGAAAATCTCCGGTTTGACTTTTAACAAAGACTTTTTCGTGGGCTATTCGCCGGAACGTATCAATCCTGGCGACAAAAAACGCCGCGTTTATAATATCAATAAAATCACTTCGGGTTCCACGCCGGAAACCGCCGAACGCGTGGACCGCCTCTACAAGCAAATCCTTACCGGAGCCGAAACCCACCTGGCGCCGAGCATCAAAGTGGCCGAAGCCGCCAAAGTGATCGAAAATGCACAGCGCGATATCAATATCGCCTTTGTCAACGAATTGGCCAAAATCTTCAACCTGCTCGGAATCGACACCATGGACGTGCTGAATGCCGCCGCCACCAAATGGAATTTTATCAAATTCACACCCGGCTTGGTGGGTGGGCATTGTATCGGTGTGGACCCGTTCTACCTGGCTCAGAAGGCGCAGGAGGTGGGTTATCATCCCGAAATCATCCTGGCCGGGCGTCGCATGAACGACGGAATGGGTCAGTATGTGGCCGCCGAAACCGTCAAGACCATGATCCACAAAAATCTGCCGGTGAACGGTGCCAAGGTTTTGGTGTTGGGTATCACCTTCAAGGAAAACACGCCGGACATTCGCAATTCGCGCGTGATTGACGTGATTCGCGAATTGGAGTCCTACAAAACCCGCGTAGATGTGTACGACCCTTGGGCCGATCCCGCCGAGGTGAAGCGTGAATACGGATTGGATTTGGTGCAAGATCCTTATGCCGCCGGACCCTACGATGCGGTGGTGCTGGCGGTGGCGCATAAGGAATTCGGCGATTTGGATTACGAGCGGCTCAGGAAACCGGGCGGTGTGATTTATGACGTAAAATCCTTTCTGCCGCGCCATATAGTGGACAAACGTTTGTAAGTAAATCATGTACGAACAAGCATTTCATAACCAAAGCCTGGCGCCGTACAGTTTCCTGATTACGGGCGGAGCGGGTTTTATCGGTTCGCATATCGTGGAATATTTGATGCGCCACGGAGCGGGTAGGGTAATGGTGTTGGACAACCTGGTGGAAGGCAGTTTGGACAACCTGCAACCCTGGCTCGACGACCCGCGCCTGGAATTCGTACTGGGCGACATTCGCGACCGCGCTTTGGTGGAAGAACTGGTGGCACGCAGCGATTATATCAGCCATCAGGCGGCCTTGGGTTCGGTGCCGCGCTCCATCAAGGACCCGCTGACCACCAACGATGTCAATATTACGGGTTTCCTGACCGTGCTCAATGCCTTCAAGGATGCCGAACGTCCCAAGCGCATGGTGTATGCCGCATCCAGCAGCACCTACGGCGACAGCCGCGAACTTCCCAAACGCGAGGACCGGATCGGCGCGCCGCTTTCGCCTTATGCCGTCACTAAGTTGGTCAACGAATTGTACGCCAAAGTTTTCGGTGACCTTTACGATACCGATACCGTCGGATTGCGTTACTTCAATGTGTTCGGACCGCGTCAAAAACCCGACGGACCCTATGCCGCCGTGATACCGCTCTTTATGTTGGCGGTGATGCGCGGTGAGGCGCCTACGGTCAACGGCGACGGTTTGCAGACCCGCGATTTTACCTTTGTGGAAAATGCCGTTCAGGCCAATATACGCGCCTTTTTTGCCGGAGAGGAAGCCAAAAACCAAGTGTTCAACGTAGCGGTGGGCGAGCGTATTTCCTTGCTCGATTTGCTCAAAGGCATTGAAAAAATCAGCGGCCGGAAAATCGAACCCGTGTTCGGGCCGCCGCGTCCGGGCGATGTGCGCGATTCGTTGGCCGACATCAGCAAAGCGCGCGAACTTTTGGGATACGATCCGCGCTACAATTGGGAAAAAGGCTTGGCCGAAACCTACGACTTTTTCAAGCAAAAATATGGCCGCTAAACCCTTGATATTGATCATCGACCGGGTACATCCGCTGCTGGAAGAAAGTTTGCGGAAGCGGGGCTTTCAGGTGGAAACCGACCTGAGCTCGCCGGCCATCGAGCTGAGCTTGCGTTATCCGGAAACGCGGTGTTTGGTGCTTAGGAGCCGCTTGCCGGTGGACCGCGATTTTCTGATGCGTTTTCCTCATTTGGGTTGCGTGGTGCGCGTGGGTTCGGGCTTGGAGGGCATCGATACGGATTTTGCCGCCTCGCGGGGCATCCGGGTGATGAACACGCCGGAAGGTAATCGCAATGCCGTGGGCGAACATGCCTTGGGCCTGCTCCTGAACCTGATGCGCCACACCTGCCGGGCCAACCTGGAAATTCGCCGGGACAGCTGGAACCGCAAGGCCAATACGGGCTACGAATTGGACGGCCGCACGGTGGGTATCATCGGCTACGGCAACACGGGCAAGGCTTTTGCGCGCAAGTTGGCCGGTTTTGATACGGAAGTGCTGGCCTACGATATCCGGGACGGCGTGGGCGATTCATATGCGCGCCAAACCGGCATGGACGAGATTTTCGAGCGTGCCACGGTGGTGAGCCTGCATGTGCCGCTCACATCACTGACGCATCATTTGGTAAACGACGATTGGATAGCTGCATTCCGGCATCCGTTTTGGCTGATTAACACTTCGCGGGGCGAGGTTACGGACACGGCGGCTTTGGAGCGCGCACTCAGGGAAGGCAAAATCCGGGGCGCCGGCCTGGACGTATTGGAATTCGAGCAAAAACGTTTCGGCAATCAAAACGATTTGAAAGATTGGCCGCCGGTTTTCCACGAGTTAAAATCCATGCCGAACGTACTTCTGACACCGCATATTGCGGGGCTAACGCGGGAGAGCTACGAAAAATTGGCCTTGGCGGCGGTGGATAAAATCAGTAGATATTTTAATATGAATAATGAAAATATTAAATAAAGATAATTTTTGAAGCAAATTTTCAACCTCAATTTCTACGATTCGGATGTAAGGTTAAATATCTTTATGTTTTTATAAACGAACTTTTTCGGCACATTTTTTGATAAAATTCGATTGTATTCTACAAAAAATGAAATACAATTGTTATTTTTGTTACATGGCAAAAAAAATTGATATCGTCATCTTTTTTATTTTATTCCATCTGGGAATGCATGGTCAGACGGGACCCGGTGGAGTAGGGAAGGATGACGGCACGTCTCATTTGGTATTATGGTTGGATGCCAATACGGTTCAGGCGTCTTCGGGAAGTTTGGTAAACGTATGGCCTGACCGATCGGGTTACGGACGTGATTTCAATGAAGGTAACGGCGCCGTATTTTATGAAGATGTACAGAACGGCAATGCGGCTTTTATGTTTGACCGTTCGGCGCAACATTATTTTCAACGGGCTCACGATCAGGCACTTTCGCCATATCATTTTACGATTTTTGCTGCCGATCGCGTGGACTACACAGGCTCATGGAAGGCGGTTATTTCCGATCGCGATTGGTATAGCCGCGATAGTACGGCCGGATACATTTTATATTCCAGAAGTCGCAGGGACTACGAGTGGGAATTTTGGACGGGCGACAGTACGGGATACGGCCGGTGGGGCTGGGGCGTAACGCGAAGCCGGGTATCCACCGCCGGTTCTTGGGCCAGTCAGACCATTACCTATCAACCGGGAAACAAAGGCAAAAAAATATTTGTAAACGGTCGTTACCGTGCTCAATCCACTCATCCTTACACACCCAATCGCGTAAGACCCATTCGTATTGGAGCCGGACGTAACGAACGCACCGATCCCGATTATTATTTTCCCGGATATATCGGCGAAATCATCATTTTCGACCGCGTGGTCTCCATGGTGGAACGTATAATCGTCCAAAATTATCTCTCGGCCAAATATGGCTTTGCCATGGACAACAACGACTATTTTCTTATGGACGAGGATACCTTGGGTAATTTCGATTATCATGTGGCCGGAATCGGACAAGATATCAACGGCGACAGCCATACGGCCTCGCAAGGTACGGGCATTATCCTTATCGACAATCCTTCGGATTTGGACAATGGCGATTATCTTTTCTGGGGTGAAAACACAAAGGATGCCTCTTATGAAATGACACAAGTCGATGCCGAAACCTACCGCCTCAACACTTTGTGGCGCGTGAGCAAACGAAATGATTTGGGTACCGTAAGTGTGCATTTCAACGAAACCGATATTTCGTTCGACCCTTCCGTATTGCATTGCGCTACCCTAAAATTGGTAGTAAGCGCCAATGAGGATTTTTCCGCGAAACGCATTTATCCGCTCACCT
>JAADEB010000136.1 GCA_013153655.1 Chlorobiota bacterium | reverse complement strand
CCAAACGCAAAGCATTGAAAATCGATCCGGGAAAAGTTCTTTTCGGGTTGCAGGCTTTTCATCCGCAAGCCGGTTACCGCTTCCTGAAAGGTGGTGACATTAGCATCCTGCGCAAGGACGACCATACCCTGGAACTTCGCGTCAATATCCTGGACGATTCCATGGCTTCCAAACTCAACGGTACCTATCTTATACCTGTTAAAGAATAAACGGCATACGATTCTTTAATACAACAGGCGCCTTTCCGGCGCCTTTTTTTGGTAAGTTCCACGTGGAACATCGAGGAAGTTTGTTTGAATTTGAAACTTCGGTTTTTATCTTTTGGGATGGCAAAAGACGGGATTTAGGATTTGGGATTTAGGATTTAGAATTATTTTTTCTATAATGAATCTTTTTTTTTATCTGCTTTGATAAAATGTTCTGCAAAAAAAAATTTTAGATTTATAATAACCCTCAAAAAAATCAATTATAAAAAGATAACAACTGAGGTTATAAGAAGTCTGTAATTAAAAAAACATTGATTTTTAAACCACACCCAAATCCTAATACCCAAATCCGAACTCCGACATAAATGTTCCACGTGGAACATCAGCGTCCCATATAAACCCAAAGTATTTGAATATCGCTGGGCGAAACACCGCTGATACGACCCGCTTGTCCCAAAGTGCGCGGACGAATCTTTTTGAGTTTTTCCCTACCTTCGAAACTCAGTGAAGGTACTTTATCGTAATCGAAATTTTCGGGAATTTTGATGTCTTCCAGTTTGTGCCATTTGGCGGCGTTTTGTTTTTCCTTCTCGATGTATTTCTCGTATTTTAATTGGATTTCCAATTGTTTGACGGTGTCGTCGTCCATATGGTGTTGCGCCACAAAATCACGAAAAACATCGATGGCCATATAATCCTCTTTGTCCAATTGCGGGCGGGAAAGGATTTTACGCAACTTAAAACCTTGGCGTATTTCGGGTGTGTTTTTGGCCGTCAAAACGGGATTCACGTCTTCGGGTTTGATACTGGTGGCGGAAACAAATGTCTGCAAACGCTCCAAATCACGGATTTTCTTTTCCACCAAACGCATCCTTTTTTCCGAAGCCAATCCAATGGCATAAGACAAAGGCGTGAGGCGCAAATCGGCATTGTCCTGACGAAGTAATGTTCGGTACTCGGCACGGGAAGTAAACATACGATAAGGCTCGTCGGTGCCTTTGATGACCAAATCGTCGATCAAAACACCTATATAGGCTTGATCGCGTTGAAGTACGAAAGGTTCTTTTTCGTCCAAGCGGAGGGCCGCATTTATTCCCGCCATGATTCCCTGGGCGGCGGCTTCCTCGTAACCGGTGGTGCCGTTGATCTGACCGGCAAAATACAAGTTCCTAATCAATTTTGTTTCCAACGTATGATACAATTGCGTGGGCGGAAACCAATCGTACTCAATGGCGTAACCGAAACGAATGATCTTGGCCTTTTCGAATCCGGGAACCCGGCGCAAAGATTCGATCTGCACATCTATGGGCAAGGAAGTGGAAAAACCGTTCACATACATTTCATAAGTATGCCAACCTTCGGGTTCCACAAAAAGCTGGTGCCGGTCCTTATCCGCAAAGCGTACTATTTTATCCTCGATGGAAGGACAATAACGCGGTCCGGTTCCCTCGATTTCGCCGGAGAACAAAGGTGAGGCCTCGAAACCCAGCCGTAAAGTATCGTGCACCACGGGATTGGTGTAGGTGATCCAACAGGATAATTGCTTTTCCAAAGGTTTGATTTCCGGCAGGAAGGAAAATTTTCCGGGACGTTCGTCTCCTTTTTGTTCTTCCATTTTGCTAAAATCCAGGCTACGCATGTCCACGCGTGGCGGTGTTCCTGTTTTCATGCGTCCGGACTCGAAACCTAAATCATTGAGGGTTTCGGTAAGGCCGTAGGATTTGGGCTCTCCTATCCTACCCCCTCCGAATTTGGTATCACCGATATAGATACGTCCGTTCATGAATGTGCCGGCGGTGAGAATAACGGCACGGGCTTCGATTTCCAGGCCAAGCTGGGTTTTAACTCCCTTAACTTGTTCATTTTCAATCGTTAAATACGTCACCATATCGACCATCAGGTCCAAGCCGGGTATTTTTTCCAATTGTTCCCGCCAAATTTTGGTAAACAACGCACGGTCGTTTTGCGTACGCGGGCTCCACATGGCGGGACCTTTGGAACGGTTAAGCATCCGGAATTGTACGGCCGAAAGGTCCGCTACGATACCCGAGTAGCCTCCCAAAGCATCTATCTCCCTGACAATCTGACCTTTGGCAATACCACCCATGGCCGGATTACAGCTCATTTGGGCGATTTTGGTCAAATCCATGGTGATGAGCAAAGTCTTTTTACCCAAATTGGCCGCAGCGGCTGCCGCTTCGGATCCGGCATGTCCGGCACCCACCACAATCACATCGTATTTTTCGGGATACTTAATCATTTGATTTCTTGAAACTTGCCAAAGCGTGCAAAATTACGAATTTCTTCCAAACAGGGAAACAAGAAGGAAAGCGCAAGTAACAGCAACTGCTATAAACGAGCATTTCCGACGCCGAGTAAGCGAAAAAGACGCATTTTATCACCGAAAGGATGCGTGTCATTTAGTATCAGCCTTGATTTTTTGGTTCTTTTGTATCAAGACAAAAGAACATAAATATAAATCACTTATTTTACAATAGTACAGTTGTATTTATAAAGCGCCTAATTCAATTGAATAATTAATTCCATAATATAACCCCTTCAATGAAAAAATCACAGCTTCTCAAACTTGGCAAAGCGAAGCAAAAGCACCCGCTCGCCGCCGGGTTTGAAATGTACACGGATTTTGTGGCCGTTTTCCGGGTCCTCGATGATTTCGGTGATTTCACCCACACCGAATTTCCTGTGACGGATCCGGTCGCCAACATGTAAATCCTCAGGCAAACTTTCCGAAATGCCTCCTCGTTTGACCTCCGACATTTTTTTCAAATTCTTAGGGCGCAACGATGCCGACACCTGCGCCCGCGGATTTTTGTTGACCCGGTGGCGTTCTTTGAAAGGCAAATCGCTTTCGAAAATATCCGGGTCCAGTATGTTGTTCGTCCTACGACGGACGGCACGCTCTTCCACCTCCACGTAGCGATCGTCGATTTCGTCCAGAAAACGGCTCGGCTCGGCCGGCTCCACCCTGCCCCAACGGTAGCGCGACAAGGCAAAACTCAACACACAGCGTTTCTGCGCCCGCGTAATGGCCACATACAAAAGGCGCCGTTCTTCTTCCAAATCTTCGCGCTTAGTCACGCTCATCATGGACGGAAACAGGTTTTCCTCCAAACCCACCACATACACATACGGAAACTCCAATCCCTTGGACATATGCACCGTCATCAGGGTGACGCGGTCGCCTTCGCCGTCGTCGCGGTCTTGGTCGGTAATCAGGGACACTTCTTGCAGGAAGGCCGTCAAGGATGTGTCGCCTTTGTCCACTTCGGCCTGGATTTCCAGAAAATCCTCCATGGCATTGAGGAGTTCCGAAATGTTTTCCACGCGGTTGGGTCCGTCGATGGGATCTTCCTTGGTGTAGGCTTCCAACAATTTGGTTTCCTTCAACAGCTCCTTGGTCAATTCCTTCACGTTCAGCTCCTGCATGCGCACGCGAAAACTGCGAATCATGGTGGCAAAACTTTTGAGCTTGTAGCGAATGTTGCCGCGGATTTTCAGATCGGGAAACTCGTCGATGCGTTCTATCAGGTCGAACAACGGCAAACGCTTTTCGGCCGCCGCCACGGTCAGCTTGTCCATGGTGCCGGCCCCGATGCCCCGCGCCGGAAAATTGATTATGCGCCGCAAGGCCTCCTCGTCCTTGGGATTGATAATCAGACGCAGGTAGGCCAATACGTCCTTGATTTCCTTGCGTTGGTAAAACGACATACCTCCGTAAATCCGAAAAGGTATCCGCTGCTCCATCAAAGCCGATTCCAAAGCCCGCGATTGGGAATTGGTGCGGTACAGAATGGCAAAATCGCTATACTTGGCACCGTGGCGCAACATTTGTTCGCGTATGTCACTGACCACCATGCGCGCTTCGTCCAGGTCGGTGGGTGCGCTGAGGATTTTGAGCTTTTCACCCGGTTCGTTGGAGGTCCACAGGGTTTTTTCCAGTTTCATGCGGTTGTGGCGAATGAGCGAATTGCCGGCTCCTACAATGTTTTTTGTAGAACGGTAATTTTGCTCCAAGCGGTAAACGGTGGCCTCGGGATAGTCTTTTTGGAAATTCAATATGTTGCGAATATTGGCGCCACGAAACGAATAAATACTTTGCGAATCGTCGCCCACCACGGCAATGTTGCGATGCCGGTCGGCCAAGGCGCGAACAATGGTGTATTGCGAATGGTTGGTGTCCTGATACTCGTCCACCATGATGTAGCGGAAGGTACGTTGGTATTTGTCCAGGGTCTCGGGATGCAATGCCAGGAGTTCGTTGGTTTTGAGGAGCAAATCGTCGAAATCCATGGCGTTGGACGTAAACAAGGCGTGGTTATATTTCTTGTAAATATTCAAAAATTCCGGCCGTTTGGCCAGTTCGTCCTGTTCAAGCAATTCCGGCGTGTTTTCGTACACCCGCGTGGTGATCAGGTTGTTTTTCATGATCGAAATGCGGTTGTAGATTTGCTTCGGCTTGTAGATATCCGTGTCCAACTTCAATTCCTTGATGATTTTCTTGGTGGCCTTGACGGCATCTTCCTGGTCATAAATGGTAAAGTTAGCCGTATAACCCAGTTTGTCGGCTTCGCGTCGCAGGATACGCGCAAATACCGAGTGGAACGTGCCCATCCAAAGATTTTTGGCCTCGCTCTCGCCCACCACTTCGGCAATTCGTTCTTTCATTTCGCGAGCGGCTTTGTTGGTAAAAGTCAGTGCCAGGATGTTGAACGGGTCCACGCCTTGAGTCATCAGGTAGGCGATGCGGTAGGTGAGCACGCGCGTCTTACCGGAACCCGCACCGGCGATAATCATCAAGGGTCCTTCGGTATGCATGACCGCTTGCAGTTGCTGCGGATTCAATATTTTTTTGAAATCAATCAATCGTCCCTGTTTTTCTGCAAAGATAAACGGAATTATTGTTGTTGTTAAATCGAGCAATTATGTTACCGTGCAATCATTGAGTCATGTAACCGGTATTGGAAAAAATACTATTACCTGCTAAGTCGGTACAAATAACGGGAAATATGGAACAACCTACGAATCCGTCATTTCAAAGCATCGCTAAGTTAGGGAATAGAAAAGAAAAAAAAGAAGCAGGGCAATTTGCAAAAAAGTATGTCCAAAAAGTCAATACCGAATTCCATAGCAGAAATCATTTACAGCCTGCGGCGCATATGGTGATTCAACGCTCAAAAAAAAGGTAAAAGGCCAAAGGATCAAGAAAAAAATGTTTTCGGAAAACGTAGAACGGTAAATATGATAAAAAGTCACAGAACCATTAATCGATTTAATCCGCCTGAGGCGGACACGGCGGTTTAACGGTTTAACAAAAAAAAACGTTTCCCGTTCTCCGTGCCACGTTTCCCGAAAACGAACCGGTCCTCGGTCCCAAAAACGATTCAATAATTGAAAAACAAACAAAATACCCATTATTTCCCCTGAGCCGGCGCTTGGTTTTGACCGCCTTGCTGAACGGGAAGGGTGGGTTGGAGCGGCGCTTGTTGTTCCGCTTGCTTGGGTTGCTCCACGGTTTCTGGTGTTATGATTTCGGGTTTTTTGTTCTTTTGGGTAAATACCACCGTATTGGAAAGCAAAATCAACCCCACCATAATGCCGAACAAGGTCCAGGTGGCTTTTTCCAGGAAGTCGGTGGTTTGTTTCACGCCGCCGATCATGGTGCCGCCTCCGCCGAACGTGCTGTCCAATCCGCCTCCCTTGGGATTCTGAACCATGATAACCACGATCAACAACAAGGCCGTAATAACGATTAATATCAAGAATACTAGAAAAATTCCCATAACTGTCTGTTTATTCGTTTAACAAATTTTTGATCTCTGCCATTCGTGCCGCAAAATAACGATTTTTTTTTGGATATTTCAACATCAAAATTTCATAGGCCTTCAAGGCTTTATCGTATTTTTTTTGTTTTACATACAATTGTGCCAGGGTTTCGGTCATCAACCATTGATCCTCGCGCACGCTTTCCAAGGCTTCGGCAGGTGTGGACACCACGGCGTCCTTGCGCGGACGAATTTTGGGTTGACGGCTCAGGAACCGGTCGATGAGTTGGCGTTTGCGTTGCTTGGGATCGTCGGGTGCGGCCGGTGGCGGCGTCACAGATTGGCCGGACAGGCGCTTTACCCATTCGATGTAGGAAAGCTTGGCCGAAGCTTCCGGTGGCGACGCTGCGGCCGATTCGGTTTTTTCGTCCTTTCCGGCGGCCGGCGGCGTGGAAATATGCGGTGAAGCGGTTTTTTCGATTACTTGTTCGGCCGTCTGTTCCGTTCCGGGTTCGGCCTTTGCCTCCGTCTCCGGTTCTTGCGGCAGGAGGATTTCCGCTTCGGGATCCGGCCATTCCCGTTCCAGGTATTGGCGCAGGTGGCCGCGGTCGGCGGTGTGTGCGGCGGTGATGCTCAGCTCGTTTTGGTAGCGAACCGGGTCGTGGTGTTTGTAGTAAATCAGCAAATGGGTGCGCAGGCTTTGGAAATAGGGATATTCGTCCAGGATGCGGAGGATTTCCCTTTCTTCTCCGGCCTTGATGCGCAAGGGATTTTCCAGGATTTGTATGAGGCGTTCCTTGGTCATCCGTTCTACCATTTGGCCAAAGTGTCGTTGAAAATATCCCGTGTGATTTGTTCCATGATCACTTCGTGCGCTTCGGCCTTTACGTCGTCGATGAGTTTGTCGGCCGGAAAATCGTAGTAGTAGGAATAGGTTTTGCTCATGTTGTCGTCGGGATGTTTTTTGTTGGTAAAATCGATTTTCACGCGCACGGTCAGGCGGTTTAAGGCCGCTTGTTGGTCGGCGGTTCCGGCGGCCGGCGAAATATTGTACTCCGTAATGGTGCCGGCATACACCAGGTCGCCGTCGTCGGCATAATCCAGGTTGGTCATTTGTTGGATTTTATCGGTCAATGCCAGGCGAAATTCGTCCGCAAAACCGGGAATGACCAGGGAGGCCGTGTTGTCGAACGGCAGCACGGTAAAGGTCTTGACATCCGGTTGGATATTCACGCCGGAAAAAGAATAAATGCCGCATGCTTGTATCAACAAAATGAGAAGACCGTATGTGAGAATTCGTTTCACTGTATGTCGTATTGTTTGATTTTTCTGTATAAAGTTCGTTCCGATATACCCAATTCCTTGGCGGCCAATTTGCGTCGTCCGTTGTGTTTTTTCAAGGCTTTTCGGATCAATTCCTTTTCTTTTTCTTCCAGCGAGAGGTTTTCCTCCTTGGGTTCCTGCGGCGGATCCTCGGGTTTTTGTTCGATGACGATGTCATTGGCCGGTGTGGGATTATAAATATGGTAAGCCGCCGGCACTTGGTTGGTTTGCGCCACTTGGGTAAGCATGGCCGGATGGCGGTTCATCAGCTCTTGGGTCACCACTTTCAATTGGTCGATTTCTTTTTTCATTTCAAACAAAAGCTTGAAAATCAATTCCCGGTCCTTACCGAAATCGTATCGCGAGCTTTCGCCGGCCACCAGTCCCGGCAGGTTCAACTGATAGGATTTCAAATATTTACGCAAAATGTCCGGTGTGATGCGGCGCTCTTCTTCCAGGACGGAGATTTGTTCCACGATGTTGCGCAACTCGCGAATGTTTCCCGGCCAATGGTATTGCATAAGCATTTGTTCGGCTTCCGGCGTAAGGCGTATGGCCGGCACGCGGTACTTGTGTGCAAAATCCGAAGCGAATTTTCGGAAAAGCAGGATCACATCCTCTCCTCGTTCGCGCAGCGGCGGCAACTCGATTTGTACTGTGGCCAGGCGAAAATACAGGTCTTCGCGAAATTTGCCTTCTTCCACCAATTTCAACAGGTTTTTGTTGGTGGCCGCCACGATGCGCACATCGGTTTTTTCCACTTTCGACGAACCCACCTTGATGTATTCGCCGTTTTCCAGCACCCGCAGGAGCCTTACCTGCGTGGTCAAAGGCAATTCACCCACTTCGTCGAGGAAAAGGGTGCCTTTGTTGGCCACTTCGAAATAACCTTTGCGCGAACTCACCGCTCCGGTAAACGAACCTTTTTCGTGTCCGAACAATTCGCTGTCGATGGTGCCTTCGGGAATGGCGCCGCAGTTGATGGCAAAGTACGGACCGTGTTTGCGCGCCGAAAAATGGTGAATGATTTTGGGAATGGTTTCCTTACCCGTTCCGCTCTCTCCCGACACCAACACGGTGATGTCCGTGGGTGCCACGCGTACGGCGCGGCGGATGGCTTGTTCCAGTTTCGGCGATTTGCCGATGATGCCGAAGCGTTGTTTTATTGCTTGTATATCCATAATTCGCTTTAAGAAATTTTATATTTAATTAATCCACACGTTCGCCGCGCAGGGTGGCGCTTGTGGCTCCGGTGATACGCACCCGGACAAAATCACCGGGTTTTTCACGGCCGGTGGCGGGAAACACTACCACGGCATTTTGCAGGTTGCGCCCCATCCATTCGTCTTTGTTTTTCTTGGAGGGTCCTTCCACGAGCACTTCGGATTCTCCGCCTACGAAGGCTTGCATACGCTCGCGGCTGTGGCGTTGCTGCAAGGCGATGATTTCGTTCAGGCGCTTGATTTTCACGCCTCGCGGCACATCGTCTCTCAGGCGCTTGGCCGCCGCCGTTCCCGGACGTTCGGAGTAGGCAAACATAAATCCGTAGTCGAAACGGACGGCCTCCATGAGCGAAAGGGTGTCGCGGTGGTCGTCTTCGGTTTCGGTGGGAAAGCCGGCGATGATGTCGTGCGAAAGCGAGATGTCGGGAATTTCCCGGCGGATAAAGTCGATCAAATCCAAGTATTCTTCCCGCGTATACCGGCGGTTCATCAGTTTGAGGATGCGGTTGGAGCCGGATTGGAACGGCAGGTGAATTTGCCGGCCGATGTTGGGATGTTTTTTCATTACGGCAATCACCTCGCGGGTCATGTCCTGCGGATTGGAGGTGGTAAAGCGAATACGCATACCGGGAAATGCTCCGGCCACGCGGTCGAGCAATTGTGCAAAATCCACGGCCCGGCGACGGACGTCTTCGGGTTGCTTGGCAAAATCCTTCTTGGGTCCGCCTCCGTACCACAGGTACGAATCCACATTTTGACCCAAGAGGGTAACTTCCTTGAAACCCTGTTGTTGCAAATCCCGGATTTCGTTCATAATGGTTTCGGGATTACGGCTTCGCTCGCGTCCGCGCGTAAACGGCACCACGCAGAAGGTGCACATATTGTCGCAGCCGCGCGTAATGGACACAAAGGCCGAAATGCCGTTGGAATTGATGCGCACCGGCGGGATGTCGTCGTAGGTTTCTTCCAGGCTCAGCAGCACGTTGATGGCTTTGCGGCCGTCTTTCAGTTCTTCCAGCAGGCGCGGCAAGTCGCGATAGCTGTCAGGACCGGCCACCATATCCACCAGTTTTTCCTCTTCCAGCAGACGGTCTTTCAAGCGCTCGGCCATGCATCCGATAAGACCCACTTTCAGGTCCGGCCGGCGGCGTTTGAGACCTTTGAAATGTTGGAGGCGGTTCCGTACGGTTTGTTCGGCTTTGTCGCGTACGGCGCAAGTGTTGAGCAAAATCAGGTCGGCATCCATGGGATTGTCCGTCACGGCATAACCTTGGCCTTCGAGTATGGAGGCCACAATTTCGCTATCGTTGGCGTTCATTTGGCAACCGTAGGTTTCGATATACACCGAATGGTTGAATTGGTTTTTTCGCTTACGGACGGGAATTTTTTGGAGCCGGCTTTGATTCATACACAAGATTTCGTCCCACAAAGGTAGAGAAATAAATCCTACTGACAAAATGACAGAACGGCCGAAACAGATATCCTTTGCGGGTTTACAAAACAAGCTTTTCGCCACCACTACGGAAGCGTAAAAAATCAAATCGGGATTAGACGTCCTTTGTTATCTCAGACCGGGTTGCTTTTTTTGGCTTTCCTGCGTTCGCGGTCGTATTCATAGAGGAAGGTGGCCAAAAAGACAATCAGCATCAGCTTACGCGCCGAATGGAAATCAAAACCCACCGGCCGGTCGTTTACGTAGAATTGAAAACTTTTGTAGGCCACTTTCCAGCTTCCTTCCGGCCTCACTTGCATCCAGGCACCCAAAAAAGCGATAAAATTCACCAGAAACCAAGCTATTAAGGCTGCGGCGATACCCTTAACGGCCAAATCCGCGTAAAACCGGAGTTTGTTGGATTCCATAAGGCTTGAATTTTGTTAGACAAATATAAAAAAAATATACTTTATTCATAAAAATAAGTTCTTTTATGTGGAGGTATTTTTTTTACTTCTTCTATGTTGTCTAAAATAGTTTCAAGTACTTTAAGAAATTCTTTCTTTTCCGGAGGATTACCAAAGAACATATCCATCAAATCGCATTCATTATATGATTTCATTTCTTCAATAAGTTCTATGGATTTTTCAATAAATTCTTCCTCGTTTTTACAACTTCCGGAAAGTACCCCGAATTGTAACGTCAAATCATGATTAAAAGACTCGGCTTCACTAAGAATAGCCCGGTATGTTTCATTTGATAAATCTCCCGTATCCATAAGTATTGTTTTAATCACTGAAAAATATGCAAAAAATTTAAAACAAAATTTTGTAATAATCTTTAACAAAGATACCCATTTCCCAAAAACTCCATCCCACCCCACCATAAATATCTTTTCTTTTTTTAATTTTAAATAAACCTTGGTGTTTATAATAGCTTGTTGAAACGGTGATTTACGGTCTAAATGCTTGAAGGTCAAAGCCGGATTTTTGGTTGGGATCGTGGAAAACCTTGTTGAAAAAAAACCATTGTCCGGCTTGGATTTTTCCGGAAAAAACCTAATGAAAAATTTACCGCGGATTTCCAAATCTTTTATTTGTTTTTTTTCCACAATTTATTTCACATTCCGGCGGCTTGTCGTATCTTTGGAAACGTAAGTTTTCAACATTTTCAAAACTTTTCAACAATGGAAGCCAACCGCAAGAAAATAGCCATCGGCAACGACCACGCCGGCACCGAATACAAATTTCATATCATGGACCTGCTCCGCGAAATGGGTTACGAAGTCATCAATTACGGCACGGACACCACCGACAGCGTGGATTATCCCGATCATATCCATCCGGTAGCCCGTGCCGTGGAAAACGGTGAAGTATGGCGCGGCATCATCCTTTGCGGCAGTGGCAACGGCGCCGCCATTACGGCCAACAAACACCAAGGCGTACGCGCCGCCCTCTGTTGGTCGCGCGAATTGGTGGAACTGGCCCGCCTCCACAACGATGCCAACATCCTTAGCCTGCCCGCCCGCTTCATCTCACGCTACCAAGCCCTGGAATATGTCAAAGTCTTCCTCCAAACTCCCTTCGAAGGCGGCCGCCACGAACGAAGGATCAAGAAAATTCCGGTGGGAGAGGGGGAATAATAACCTTAACTTTAACCTTAACTTTAACTATATCAAGCTGTTAGCTATTAGCCTTTAGCCGTTAGCTTTTTGTGGATTTGGGATATGTCATTGTCCTATGAGGGATCCTTCGGTCGAATGAAGTGTAGTTTCCGCCTCAGGCGGAAGGAATTTCTATTCCTTACAGTGGATTGATATATGATATTTCTCCCGCCTAAGGCGGACACGGCGCCGCTCCTAGCGTCGCTTCCCTCGAAATGACAGTAGTCGCACTTTTGGTCTATTACCGCTTTTGGAACGCGTCCTGTCATTCCGAACGAATGTGAGGAATCTCTTTCGTCCGGATTTGGGACTTGGGATTGCGCTTCGCGCACTTTTACTTTTTAGGGATTAAGTCGCGATAAATCGCGTCTCTACCAAAATTGTTCATTCTTCATAGAACAACATCTACTTCCCTCCCTCACTCTTTCATTCCTTCACTAAAATAAACCGATTGCACGATTTATCGGTTTCACGGTTTAACAAAAAAA
>JAADEB010000053.1 GCA_013153655.1 Chlorobiota bacterium | reverse complement strand
AATCGTTAAATCGTTAAACCGGCTATTCGTGTTGAATAGTTGAAAGGTTGAAGTGTTGAATAGATTGGGGGATTTCTGTTAAACCGTGCAACCGTTAAATCGTTAAACCGATTTTTTCCTGTCGAACAGTTGAATAGACGGGTGACCGGTGACCGATAAATAATGAAAAAATAAAAACCCAAATCCTAAATCCTAATGCCTAAATCCCAAATCCGGGAAGAAGGAGATTTACGGATGACCGGTGACCGGTTCGTCATTGCGAGGCTTCGCCACTTGGGAATAAGCAAAGGAAGGCGGAGCCGTGGCAATCTCCTTTTGGGAACATGGTATGAATTTTTTAGGTTGTCTTCATTATGGTGAGGGGGATTGCTATCTGCCTTAGACAGGAGGAATCTCCTTTTCGGAACATAGAAAACGGGGTTTTTCCGTTGAAATATGGAAGAGACGGTGTCCGTAAATCGTGAAATCATAAAACCCGGGAAAATGGAAAAAAAGCAATGGATTTTGGCCGTTTAAAAAATTTTTAATAAACTTGCTTTTTGAAAACAAGTAAAACCAGCAGACAATGAAAAAAATATTTTTAATCCTCGCACTGGCTTTGGGTATGAATCTTTCGGCTCAAAGTTTATACAAACAATTCGACGCCAAGGCTTATGCCAACGATTTGTCGGATAAGATTATCACCAAATTGGAAATCAAAAACGGCGATTTGCAGGAAAAAATCCAACGGGAAGCGTACATTTATGCACAAAGCATCAAGAAACACATTCTATTGGCTGAGAAGAACGGTGAAGCACAAGGCAAAAGTTTGCAAGAAGTGATTCAAATGGTGAAAAACGATGCCTTGGAAGCCTCCGGTTTTCTCCGAAGCATGAAAAAAATGCTGGACGGCGACCGTTTTGCCGCGTTGGAAGAATTGCTTTAAACATTCGTAAAAAATCCATATACCGCTTTGTCGTTTCGGCAAGGCGGTTTATTTTTTTACAAAAAACAAAACATGAAAATAGCCGGCATACATCCCGTACGAGAGGCTTTGGCCAAGGGAAAAAATATCGAGAAAGTGTTTATTGCGCGGGAGGTGCGCGACGAGGTGCTTCAAAACCTGATTTCCGAATTGCGGCGGCGTGGGATTCCCGTCAAATACGTACCGCGGGTGAAATTGGACAAGATGCACAAAGGGGTGCATCAAGGCATTGTGGCCGTGACGGGTGCCGTGACCTTTATAACGTTGGAGGAATTGGTAACGCGCGCCATGCAAGGGGAAGGGAAAGCGGCTTTTTTGTTGCTCGACGGCATTACGGACACGCGCAATTTGGGTGCCTTGATTCGTTCGGCGGCGGCCTTCGGTTTCGACGGTATTGTTTTGCCGGCAGGCGGATCGGCGCCGGTGACGGAAGAGACGGTCAAGACATCGGCCGGGGCGGTTTTCAAAATACCCATGGCTCGGGTGAAACATTTGCTGGATGCGGTGTATTTCCTGCAATCCGAAGGTGTGGAGGTGGTGGCGGCCACGGAAAAAACCGAAAAACGACTTGATGAACACCCTTTCGATCGTCCCACGGCCGTCGTTTTGGGTAATGAACATAAAGGTATAAGCGGCGCCGTGCTCAAAAGATCGGATGTGCGATTGCGCATACCCATGTCGGCGGAAACGGATTCGTTGAATGTGTCGGTGGCCGGCGGAATATTCATGTATGAAGCCGGACGGCGCTTGAAAAAACTTATTTGACGATAGCCAGCGGGTATTTCAGATTTTTGTATTCGATAAGGTCGGCCTTGATGGAACCTACCAAAAGTTTGGCTTTGATGCGCAGGGGAATTTTATTCTGATCATCGGAAACCCATACGGTAAGGCTTTCTTCTTCCTTAAACACACGTCCCGATTGCACATAAGGACGAAGCACCAGGGTACGAATTTTACCGAATTTGGTATTGAGAATTTGACGGCCGAGGATTTTCATTTTGAAATGATAAACTTCGTTGTCGAAGAATAAATCCTGTTTGATATAATCGCCTTTTTTGAGTTTGGATGTATCGATATTGCGCAGTGCATAGTAGGCCGAGAGCATGTCTTGAATACCGGTGGGTACATAGAATCTTTGTACCGTATTGTTCAATTTGTCGATGACCTGTACCATGTTTTTATTATGATGGAAGAGCAACTCCACGAATTTGTGGTAATTGCCTTCGCGGATATGGCGGATAAAGCGAAGCGGACGGTTTTGTTCGTCGAAATAGGATTCGTAGATATCATCCACATCCATTACGAGGCTCGAAAACACGGAGGTACGCCCTTTGCCGTAGGCATGATAAACGGGTTTTCCCTGCCAGGTGGTTTTTTCCAGTTTGATGGAAGCATAACCGGCATTGAAAAAGAAATAATGGATTTTATATTTGAGGAATTCGCCGTCCTTGTAGGCTTGGGCGTTTCCCATAAAAGGCAAGACCAATAAAACAAGTAACCATTTTCGTATCATATTCATTATATTTTTTTAATGTTCTCAGAATCCGAAACCGAGTTCCAGTCCCATATTCCATTTTTTGGTGACCGGTTCCCAAGCAAAGGTTGCAAATATGGGGCCAAAGTAGCTCCGGAAGCCGTATTGGCCGTAAAAATTATAGGCCCATTCGTAACGGGAGAATCTTTTTTCGTGGGGAATTTCGAAATATTCATACATAAGGAATTGAAGACCTGCGCGGAAGAAATGGTTCTTGCGGAAACGATACTGCAATTGGGGTTTTATGTAAATGTATGAAGGCGTACGAAGGTCCATAAACGGACGGGAATAAAAACTTTGTAAAACCCCGGAATGCTCGAAGGCGGCAATACCTCCCACATAGGTATAGGAACTTGGAGAAATACTGTCGCGGGTAACCAGATGGGCCGTAAAGGAATAGGAAGACGAAAGATGGCGGTTGTGGAGGCGCGAAGCCGTAATATGGAAGGAAGCCGTATGGAAAGGATTGGGTTTGTCATAAGTGTTGTTGGACGCAAAAAAATGGTGATAGTCGGCGGTGAGGCGGATACCGTATTCGGGAAAATAATAATCGTTGAGATCGTCGTAGAAGAAGGAAATAAAGGCACCGTAGTTGTCGGTCCGGTCGAAATAGTATTTCAGGCCCGGTTTTTCGCCGGAGAAAATACCTGTGTTCATAATGTTTTTACGATGTTCGAATCCTATATGAAAATTAACGTTGGTGGAGGCGATTCCTTGGAAGAAAAGACGGTTGGTCCAGGTATAAGTGTGTAAGTCCATTTGCTTGAACGAGGGATTTTCCACTTCGGGAAACATAAGGCCGAAAGCCACGTTTCGTTGCCAATGATGCCAGGAAGAATGAAGGCCGAATCCCATATGGTAGCCATTGTCGATAAGGTAATTCAGGTTGTAGCGAAAACTGGGGCCCAAAATCAATTCCACATCCAGGATGTCGTGGCCCGTGATGATGCGTTTACCCGTAACCCCGGCCAGGAGTTCGAGATGATACAAAGGCGAATAATGGACGGCGGTTTTGAATTTGTAGCGTACGGTGTCGTTGACCAATGACATCACAAGGGTGTCGCCGGGGATAATCCAATAGTGGATTTGGTCGTAATCGTCGGTTCCGTAAAGGTAGTTGATGCCGTTGATAAAATCCCGGAATCCTATTTTCCGGCCGGTTTCGAAACCGGTTCGCCACAGAATCAATTCTTTTTCCCGGGGGTCGGAAATACCTTCGATACGGATATCCCGGAAATACAAGGAATCGGGATGAGGTGGAGGCGAATGCAAGGCTTGTTTTTCATAGGATGCATAGCGACGAAAGAACGAACGGTGCCGGTCGGCTTCTTCGTAACCCAAACGGTAGAGAGTATCGATTTGTGAAAAATCGGTGACATTGAAATTCGTCACGGGAGGTCGCAGGTAAATATCCGTTTTCATGCGTTTGAGCGGCATGTCGGCATACATATGGATACTCATGATTTGATCGAGGATGTCGGCGATGCTTTGGATTTCCGAGGCTTTGAGCAAGGTGCCTTGCACATCGGATCCGATGACCACATTGGCGCCCATTTTGCGAAGGGGTTCCAGCGGGTAATTGTTGACAATACCTCCGTCGGAAAGGAGTTTGCCGTCGATTTGCAAAGGTGATACAATAGAAGGTATGGCGCTGCTGGCCACAACGGCCCGGGGAATACTGCCCCCACGAAAAACCACTTGGCGTCCGCGAACCAAATCCGTGGCCACAAAACGCACCCGGAGAGGCAAAGAATCGAAATGGCGGACATATTGAATGGCATACAAATCCTCAAACAATTGGTTATAAAACAATTGCGAATGCGACAGGCCATCGGGCAGGCGCAAGGTCATATGATGCATATCCAGCGGAAAGTAAAAAAATTCGTTCCGGCCGGCCTGTTTCAAATACAATGGCAGGAAACGCCGGGGCAGGTGGTCGAGCATGAGTTCGTCGAAATCGGTTCGCCGGAAAATTTCCAGAATTTGATCCGATGAATAACCGGCGGCATAATACGCCCCCACAATGGCTCCGATGCTGGTACCGGAAAGGCAACAAGGCCGTATGTGTTCTTCTTCCAATACCTTCAATACACCCAAATGGGCCATACCCTTGGCACCGCCTCCGCTAAGCACCAAGCCCACCTTGACGGAATCTTTTTGTGCATAAAGATTCACCGGGATACCTGCCAGAAAAAAGGTCCCGAAAAGCATATAAAAAAATGCAAACCGCCACTGCCGCATAATGGCATAAAGATATAAAAAAAAGCCGTACGAATTCGATATGTTTTAAAAGCTAAGGATTTCTTTCGGGTGGATGTTTGTGGATATCAATCCGAACAGGATCCCGCGGAATATGAGATAAAAAAACCGCCCCGAAAGAGGAGGCGGCTTGAATGATAAAGATTTATTCTTAAACGCCTTATTCCGGCATTTCGAATATGCTTTCGTCCACTTCGGGATTGATTTTCACTTCGTCCACCGTGATTTCCTGAACCACCGTGTCGCCCTGCATCACTTGCATGCGCGTGGGAAATTTTACACCGTCGAAGTCCTTATAATCCAGAAAAACCGTAGCGTTTTCCATTCCCGTAACGGGATCTTTTGTTTTGATCATGGTCAACAGATGTGTTTCGGGATCGAAATACATCTTGGAGGTCTTACCGTCCTCGGTGATTTCCACCACTTCGTATTTCTTGCCGTTCACCTCTTCGGTGCCCACATACTTGCGGTCGTATTTTTTGTACATATCCAAGCCGTGGACGAAACTTTGTTTTTCTTCCTTCATTTTCTTCAATTCCTCGGCGGGAATTTCTTCGTAACCCATTTGTTGGTTCATACGGAATCCTTTGTCGCCGTTGAAGGCCGTAACCACGAATTCCATACCGCCCATATTCATTTTCATATATCCCCGGCCTTTTTTGGAGGTGAGGATTTCGGCTTGCATTTCCTGACCATTGGCTTTGAAGGTCATTTTTTGCAACACTTCGTCCACCTTGTCGAGCTTCTTGCCGCCAATGGCTTCCAGGTATTTTTCAATGATTTTGTCGGCTTTCTTGTCGGCTTTTTGGGCTGTAACCGAAGCCGCAAAACCCAAAGTCAGGAGAAATAAAAAGATTTTTTTCATAATGATTTAAATTTTTAAAGGTTTGTAAAAATAAGCTTTTTTCTTATTCCAAGCGAAATTTGTGCCAAAAAATTTTGTAGGACGTATGCGCCTCATTATCCGTCACAAACCATTGATACGGAATCATGGTGCCGTCCGTTCGCCGGAAATCGGAAAAATCCATCCGCCACAAGGTTTTGTCCGTTGTCGCTTCTGCGTATTCCTTGCGAATGATATAATGATGCGCGCGACCCACGTAAAACAGAAAATAATGACCGCCGTAAGCCCACACATACACATCCGCCATGAGGCCGTTCACCTCTTGCGGCGCCAGTTTTTTCAGCTCGCCCTTACGCAAGGCATGTTCCCAAACGGGATTGATCACCGAGCCGGTGTAAATGAGGAGCAAACCGCGCGCATATTCGTCCGCCTCGGCGGGACGTTGGACCCGGCCGTCCTTCACATCCACCAATACCTTACCGCCGGCCGTCAGCAAAAAGTCGCGACCCTTCACGGTTTCGTATTCCACCTTGGAAGCCGTACCGCTGTACCGGAGCAAACCCGAAGCCGAAATGTAGCGGTATTGCGCGCCTGTGCGCCCGTAAGCCGAGCGGTACGTACGCGCCACCTCGTCGAGCCCTACGTCCGACACCGTATGGAATTTGCCGGGTTCCGGTTTCGCCTTTCCGGCGGATTTCCGTCCCGTCCCGCAGGCGGCCACCAACCAAAAGACCGCCGCCAGCATAACCGGTGTCCGTAGTTTCCAGCGCAAAATCAGCTTAGTAAATCTTTAATATAACGTATAAACGCCTCCCTGCCCACACCCTCGCGACACCGGTTCACCGCCGCCTCGAAAATCAGGTCCGCTTTGGCCGGCTGAAATCCCAGGCCGATAACGGCCGTTCGCAGGATTTTCAGCTCTTTTTCATCGGCCTTGCCGTCGGCAAACACCAGGCGTGCCAGATCGTAGAGTTGTTCGATGCGTTCTTCCAATTCAAACGGCGTGTCGAGGCTGTATTTTTCGTAATTTTTTTTCAGGTATTTGAGGCCTTCGTCGTCGTCCAATCCGTAGCGCAATGCCACGGAACGGATGAGCGCCCATTCGGCGGGATCGATTTTCCCGTCGGCATAAGCCAGCTTGATAAGGGTGGCCAACAGGGTGATGTGTTGGCGGTATTCGGCGTTACCCAATGCGTCGAGTATGGTCATGGATAGGTGTTTTTACAAAAATAGGAAATAATCCCGTATGCCTCAATCCTTGTTTTCCGGGAATTTCTTATAAAGAAATCAAGAACAGTAAATTAATTGACAGAGGAAAAGGTCGTTATGATTTCTTTCCGAATTTTCTTTCGGAAAAGTTTGTAGAGTTTTATGGTAAATGAAAATATGAAGAAAAAGATATACGTTTTAAGGAAAAAAAGTTTTTCTTATTCTTCATCCAACAAGTCGGGTCGAATACGACGGGTTTTTTCATAACTTTTTTCCTCGCGCCATTTTTCAATGGCCGCATGATTGCCCGAGCGCAACACATCCGGCACTTTCATGCCTTTAAATTCCAAAGGACGCGTGTAGACAGGCGCCGAAAGCAAGCCGTTTTGAAATGAATCGGTAAGGGCGGAGGTTTCATCGTTCAGTACACCGGGCAATAAGCGCACGATGGCATCGGTAAGCACCGCCGCGGGCAACTCCCCTCCGGAGAGCACATAATCGCCGATGGAAATCTCACGGGTTACGTATCGGTCGCGAATGCGTTGGTCCAGTCCTTTGTAATGGCCGGCGATGATGATTAGGTTTTTTTTTAGCACCAATTCGTTCACCGTGGATTGACGGAGAACAGGCGCGTCGGGGGTCATAAAAATGATTTCGTCGTAATCCCGTTCGCTTTGCAATTGCTCGATCCACCGTGCCACCGGTTCGGGTCGCAACACCATGCCGGCGCCTCCTCCGTAAGGGTAATCATCTATTTGGCGGTAGCGCCCCAGACCATAGTCATGCAAGTCGTGGAGACGAATGTCCACCTGTCCCTCCTTGACGGCACGTCCGACGATGGAATGGCTGACAAAACTTTCCAACAGCTCCGGAACGGCCGATAATATGTCGATTCGCATCATGATTTACAATATTTTTACTTGAATGATTTTGGCCGGGCACACTTCTTTGGCGGTTTCCGCTTGTGCCGTCAAATCCATGCGGTGGGTTTTCAGGTTCCAAAATCCGCGTTTTTCCTTGGATCTAAGCAGGACGGCCTTTCCGTCTTTTTGCGACATGCGAAAAAGTTCGGGTGCCGCTTCCACACAATAATTGCATCCGATGCATTTATCCCTCTGCAAGGTGACGATGAGCATGGGTTATTGAGGTTTGTAATGAAATTTGGCACGTACCCGGTTGAGGACTTCCCGCGCCGTACGGCGTGCTTTTTGAGCACCTTCGTCCAAAATTTTTTCCACTTCGCCGGGATGTTCGCTGTAATAACGGAACTTTTCGCGCGGTTCCTTGAATTTTTCCAATATCAATTCGTAAAGGGCCTGTTTGGCATGTCCGTAGCCGAATCCGCCTTGTTCGTACCGGCGCCGCATTTCTGCGGTTTGTTCGTCATCGGCCAGGAGGCTGTACAGGGCAAATACATTACATGTGTCGGGATTTTTGGGTTCTTCCAAAGGGGTGCTGTCGGTCACGATGCGCATGATTTGTTTGCGCAATTTTTTGTCGGGCAAGAAAATATCAATGGTATTTTCGCGCGATTTGCTCATTTTTTGTCCGTCGATTCCGGGCACATACATGGTTTTTTCGTTCAAATCGATTTCCGGCACCACGAAAGTTTCTCCCATTTGGCGGTTGAATTTTTGGGCCACGTCGCGTGTCATTTCCAGGTGTTGTTTCTGGTCCTTACCCACCGGCACGATATCGGCATCGTAGAGCAAAATGTCGGCGGCCATGAGCATGGGATAGGTAAACAGGCCCACGTTGACGTCCTGCAAGCGGTCGGCCTTGTCTTTGAACGAATGGGCCAATGTGAGGCGCTGATAGGGAAAAAAGGTACTGAGATACCAGGCCAATTCCGTCACTTCCGGCACATCCGATTGGCGGTAAAAAACGGTCCGGTCCGGGTCCAATCCGAAGGCCAACCATGTGGCGGCCGTGTCCAAGGTGTTTTGTTCCAATTGTGTGCCGTCTTTGATTTGCGTAAGCGAGTGCATATCGGCAATGAACAGATAGGATTCATTTTGCGGATTACGGCTCTTTTCGATGGCCGGTATGATGGCGCCCAAAATGTTGCCCAAATGCGGCCGTCCCGTACTTTGTATGCCCGTTAATATCCTTGCCATAATAAAATCTTATTTTTGCCCAAAGATACGAAGTTATCGAATGATAAAAATACTCCGGAATACGGTTGTAGTGGTTTGGAAATTATGGACGCTCGTCATTACGTACGGGATGATTGTGGTTTTCTCACCCTTGGTGTTGTTGACCATTTCCCTGCCTTTTCCCACGGGTTTCAGGATGTTCAGCCTTTTGGAGCGTTTGTGGGCGCGATTGCTTCTCATGGCCGGCGGATGGCGCGTGAAAATCATGAATCCCGAAAAGCGGCCTTCGTTCAAGCGTCAATATATCGTGGTGGCCAATCACGAAAGCATGTTGGACATACCCGTGATGCTCCGGGTGGTGCCCGCCCCTTTGACTTTTATCGGAAAAATCGAATTGGCCCGTTATCCCTTATTCGGTTATCTCTACCGGCGGACCAATATTTTGGTGGACCGCAGTTCTCTCGAAAGCCGGAAAAAAGTATATGAGGAAACGGAAAAATATATCCGGGCCGGGATCAACATCGGCATTTTCCCCGAAGGCGGCATCATTGAAGACGATCAAATCCTGCATCCTTTTAAGGCGGGCGCTTTCAAAATGGCTTTGGAACACGGCCTTCCCATCCTGCCCGTTGTTTTTCTGGACAACAAAAAACACCTTTCCTATGATCTTTTCAAAGGTTCTCCGGGAAAATTAAGGGTAAAATTTTTACCTCCCGTGGAAGTCAAAAAGGGAAATGCCGATGATTGGCGGGAATTGCGCGACAAGGTTTATACCTTAATGTATAACGAATTGGCACAGCAAAAACTCATGGACAGCGGGCTGATGGCACCCGAAGACAAATGGGAATTGTAGTAATTTTCTTCCCAATGAAAGGATAAACCGGAAAAAATTTTTTTATTTCATAATGCTATACACGAAAAAACAGCCGAGTTGCATTAACCGGTAAGAAGAAATCGTATCTAAATAAAAAAAGAGACCGCCCCCGGAGGGACAGCCTCTCTAAGCGGGTTGTCGAAACGGATTATTTATATTCCAAAGCTTCGTCGGTGGGTAAGCCGAATTTGATAAAATCAATCAAAAGGAGGATGATACCCGTGGACAAAATGGTGGCTCCGGTAATGAGCACCCAGAAATGCGGATGCAGGAGTTTTTGCACTTGTCCGAAATCGAATCCGGAAATGCGTTCCATATACACCTGTGCAATACCGGCGGCGGCAAAGGCCGACACCATGGTAAAGATACCCACATTGGCCAGCCAGAAAGCCCACTTGCTTATGGATTTATTGTAGCGCTTGCGTCCCGTCAGGTTCGGCAAGGCATACATCATGATGGCCAACACAATGGAAGCATAAGCGCCCCAGAAAGCCAAGTGGCCGTGCATGGCCGTAACCAGCGTTCCGTGGGTGTAGAGGTTGGTTTGCGGCAAGGTGTGTGCCAATCCCAGAAGGCCGGCACCCAGGAACGACACGATGGCGGCGTTCAGGGTCCAGTAGATGGCGATTTTGTTGGGATGACGTTTTTCGCCTTTTTCGTACATGTACAAAGCCCACAAAGTCATACCCAGGAAGGCCAACGGCTCCAAGGAGGAGAAAATACCACCGATGATGAGCCAGATTTTGTTCACACCGATATAATAGTAGTGGTGTCCCGTTCCCAGAATACCGGAAAGGAAGGTCAAGCCGATGATCACATAGAGCCATTTTTCGATGACTTCGCGGTCCACACCGGTGAGTTTAATCAACAGGAAGGCCAGGATGGCACCCATGATCAATTCCCAAACGCCTTCCACCCAGAGGTGTACCACCCACCAGCGGAAGAAAGAGTCGAGGATTTGGCTGTCGAAACTGATCATACCGGGAAGGTAGAGCAAAGCCGCGCCCAGCAATCCGCCGAACAACACCCAGGCCGTTGTGGTTTGTCGCTTGCCTTTGAGCATGGTCATGAGCAGAATAAAGAGGAAAGTTATCACATCCAAGGCCACCAGCCAGTCCAAGGGTCGCGGAATTTCCAGGAATTTACGTCCTTCCCAATAGTTTACATGGTAGCCCACCAAAGCCGCCACGGCCACCACGGCCAAGGCAATCAATTGTACGTAGGCCAATTTAAGGCAGCAAAGTTCGTTTTCGGTTTCCTCGGGGATGATGTAATAGGCGGCACCCATAAAGCCCGAAATGAGCCATACCACCAGAGAGTTGAGGTGTACGGTGTGTGCCGTATTGAATGGGATCCATTGATGCAATCCGTCCAAACCTACCCGTGCGAATCCCATAAAGAATCCGTAGGTCAGTTGGATGGTGAATACGAGCATGGAGAATGCCCAAAACCAGTATGCAATTTTTTGAGATTTATATTTCATGGTCGATTATTTTTCGGGTTTCATTTTAACATGATTCTTAGCCAGAGGCGATACCTTGCGGTCCACGTATTCAAATCCGTTCAAATGGAGTTTGCCGGTCCATTTGAAAAATTCAATCAGATCGTTGGCTTCCTCATCGTTGAATCCGTAGGCCACCATTTTGCGGCCGTTGGGTTGCCAGGGTTGTTTGGTTTTGAGGACGGCTTTGACGAATTCCTCACCGCGACGTTCGATCACGTTGGTGAGTTCCGGAGCATAGTAGGCGCCTTCACCCAGCACGGTATGGCAGCCCATACAGTTGTTTTTCTCCCAAATGTGTTTTCCGCGCGCGGCGGCTTCCGACATGGGAGGTTGTTCGTCGTCCACGCGTGAGAGGGAGTAAACGGTCAGCCCGATAAAGATGGCAAAAGTGACCACCGTCCCTATCACAAAGAACATTTTAGCTTGTTGTTTTGATAGCATAGGACATAGGGTTTTGTAATTTTTTCTTAATTTACGGAAAATTTTTTATCAAAAAACTGATATATGTCACCCAAAACATTAGAATACCCGGTTTTAGCCTAAGAGTTTCCTTATATGACTTTTAATATAAATTTGAACAAACAGCCAAAATATTTGTAAGCCAATAAATTAGAACAAAAAACATTTGTTTTGAAAGGGTTAACCGGTTGTAAAATTGCATTTAGAAATAAATAAAATTCAATATTTGTTCTATTTTTAATTGAATTTTTTAATTAAGCTCATAAAAAAACATGGGAAACTTAAAAAAAACGGTTGCTCTTTTGACAAACAACCATATTTTCTTCACTTCATATACCTCCTTTTTTTTAAAATGATTTAGGTGCATTATTAATATATGTTGATACATATGGAAAAAAACGGGATTTCGGATTTGTTCC
>JAADEB010000068.1 GCA_013153655.1 Chlorobiota bacterium | reverse complement strand
GGAATGCCGGCGGACAGAGGGGAGCCGCCATTCCGCGGCGGGCGGGCAAGCGATGGGCTTGGAATGTAGGCAAGCCGCCGGCGCCGGACGAGAGCAAGGCCGAGCACATACAAGCGGAGACGGTGACCCGCGGCCTTGCGCGAAGGCAGGAGGAAGGGGCGCGCCCAAATAACCATTTCCTTTAAAAAAAGAAGGATAAAAAGAGAAAAGGGCGTTTGTGACGGGGGATTTTTAAGAAACCTTAACGTACGGAAAGTTCCGAAACCGGGATTTATTTGGTATTTTTGCCTATTATGAAATGGACTTTTGCCGCAGAACCGGATCCTCAAATTGTCAAACACCTGGAACAGGTCTTGCATATACCTTACAAAATAGCCCGGTTGCTGGCGCAGCGCGGTATCGAAACCTATGAGCAGGCCCGCAAGTTTTTTAGTCCCACTTGGGATGATATTTACGACCCTTTTTTGATGAAAGACATGGACAAGGCCGTGCAGCGTATCCGGCAAGCCATCTACCGCAAAGAAAAAATCCTTATCTACGGCGACTATGACGTGGACGGTACCACGGCGGTGGCCCTTCTTTATTCCTTTCTGAAAGAACGCTATCCGCATTTGGAATTTTATATTCCCGACCGCAACAAGGAAGGTTACGGAATATCGTTTCGCGGCGTGGAATATGCCGTGGACAACGGTTTTACGCTGATGATTGCGTTGGACTGCGGCATCAAGGCCGTGGAACAAATCCGCTTGGCCAAGGAGCACGGTTTGGACATCATCATAGGTGACCACCACACCCCCGGCGAGGTATTGCCCGAAGCCTTTGCCATCCTCAACCCCAAACAAAAGGACGACGAATACCCCTATAAGGAACTCAGCGGGGCGGGAATTGCCTTCAAAATCGTGCAGGCGCTCAATCAAACCGAAGGGCGCACCATTGACAAAATCATTCCCTACCTGGACCTGCTGGCCGTGAGCATTGCCGCCGATATCGTACCCATTACCGATGAAAACCGGACCTTGATGTATTTCGGTCTGCAACAGCTCAACATCTCACCCCGGCCCGGCTTGAAGGTGCTGATGCGTTCCATGAAGAAAAAAGAATGGACCGTAAGCGACTTGGTGTTTGTTTTGGCACCGCGCATCAATTCCGCCGGACGTATGGAACACGGCAAGCTGGCGGTCAAACTCCTGATCGAAACCAACGAACGCAAGGCGGAGGAATTGGGACGCCTCATAGAAAACAATAACCGCGAGCGCCGCGAAACGGATCAAAACATGACGGAAGAGGCCTTGCGAAAAATCGAGAAACATATCAATCCCGACAACTACACCACGGTGGTGTATGACGAAACCTGGCACAAAGGGGTGGTGGGTATTGTGGCTTCGCGCCTGATCGAACGCTATTATCGCCCCACCATCGTGATGACTTATTCCGAAAAGGATAACCTGTGGGTGGGTTCGGCACGGTCCATCAAAAATTTCGACCTCTATGCCGTGCTGGATGCCATCGACGAGCATATTCATCAGTTCGGTGGACACAAGTTTGCGGCGGGGCTTTCGGTGCGTCCCGAGAAATTGGAGGATTTTGTGGCCGCTTTCGAAAACAAGGTGCGTGAGGTATTGCCCGGCGGATTACCCGAACCTGAAATTATTATCGACGACGAACTGGATTTGATCGATATTACCCCTAAATTCTTTCGCTTGCTCAAACGTTTTGCACCTTTCGGACCGGGCAATATGAAACCCGTGTTTATGACCCGCGATTTGCGCGACACGGGATTTGCGCGGCGTGTGGGCAGGGACCAAAAACATTTGAAGATGAACCTGATAGACGGCACCACACGGGCGGTGTATCCGGCCATTGCCTTCGGGTTCGGCGATTTGTTGCCCAAGATAAAAACGGCCGGGTCCTTTGCCGCCGCTTATCATATCGAGGAAAATGTGTGGAACAACACCGTCAGCCTGCAATTGAATATTAAGGATATTCGTTTTGACCTTTGAGAGGGATTAAGCCCGTCATCACAAGTTCGCCGAATTTTCCTTATTTTTACTAAGTGAACCGACCGGTCAAAATCATCGAATGTCCGCGTGATGCCATGCAAGGCATCAAGTGGTTTATTCCCACCGAAGACAAGGTACGCTATATCCGGGCCTTGCTGGACGTAGGTTTCGACACGGTGGACTTCGGGAGCTTCGTGTCGCCCAAGGCCATTCCGCAAATGCGCGACACGGCCCGGGTGGTGGAACAATTGGATTTGTCGCACACATCCAGCAAACTTTTGGCCATTATCGCCAATTTGCGCGGTGCGCGGGATGCGGTGCGTTTTCCGCAAATTGCCTATTTGGGTTATCCTTTTTCGGTTTCCGAGATTTTTCAAATGCGCAATACGGCCAAAACCATTGCCGAGTCGGTGGATTTGCTGAAAGAGATTTTGGATTTGGCGGCGGCACACGGGAAGGAGACCGTGGTGTACCTGTCCATGGGATTCGGTAATCCGTACGGAGAACCATGGTCGCCGGAAATCGTGGCCGGATGGGTGGAAAAACTCTACGGCATGGGGGTCAGGATTATGTCCCTGTCCGACACCATCGGTGCGGCGGTTCCTGAAACCGTGGATTACTTATTCCGTCATTTAATACCGCTTTATCCCGATGTGGAATTCGGTGCTCACTTGCATACCCATCCCGAAAACTGGTACGAAAAAATCGATGCCGCTTACCGGGCCGGATGCCGCCGTTTTGACAGCGCCATACGTGGATTCGGCGGATGTCCCATGGCCAAAGACGAACTTACCGGCAATTTACCCACCGAAAAACTCCTTAATTATTTCCAACAACACCGTATTCCCACCGGCCTGGACATGAAAGCCTTCGAACGGGCCTACAACGAAGCTTTGCGGGTATTTTCGCCGCCGCAGGAAAAAAATATTTTTCGTGAAGTTTGAAACTTACCGGTCTTAATGCCGGCTTCAATTTTTGGGCGGTAAGTAGAAATGATTCATGCGTTTGTTGAATTCCTTTAAGTAAGTGGGCGAGATGGTGATCACATGATCGTCGAATTTGATGCGTTTACCGTTGATACGGCCTTTGAAATGAGGAGAAGTGATATTGACGATATACTTGTCGTTGACCCGCACGAAATGATAAGGCAATTCCGGGAGAAGCTGTTTCAAGGATTTGTAGATGAGATAGTTATTGCCGTCGCCGGTCACCACGCGGGTGTAGTTGACGTGATTGCGCGGTTTGTGGCTGGCAAAGATGTCATGGTCCTTCATGAAATAGAGGATGTTATCATAGGGCACCACCACTTCGGAAAGTTTGGCATAGCTTTGTTCGCGCAAATGGGAGAGGTAGTCCGTCAGGGCGAGAATGCCTTGTACGGCGGGTTGTTCGTCGTAGCGGTTCAGGACGATAAGTATTTTTCGGAGTAATTCGTCTTTGTCGAGCACGGGTTTGGTTTTGACCATAAAATCTTCCATTCTTGTTTTCAGGGCAAAGTGAAAGGTGGCCGGGTCGTCGGCTTCGGTTACGTAGATAAAGGGGATGCGAAAATCTTTTTCCAGGCGTTTTCCCAGGTCGATACCGGTTTCGGGACCTTGGAGGTTGATATCCAACAGGACCAAGTCGGGTTTCCGGCGGCGTATTCTTTCGATGGCGGTGGCCACATCGGGGGTGTAGTCGTCCACGGTGAAATGGTTTTTTTCCAGGAAATTACGCAAGCGCCGGTAGAGCAAGGCTTCGTCTTCCACAATAAGGATATGCCGTTTCATACAAACAATTATTTTTTAGGAAATTGAATTTCGATATGTACTCCATTATCACCTTTTAGGCGAAACCGGCCGCCCAGTTGCTGGGTCAGCAATTGCATGACGTCCATACCGAAGCTTCGTGCCCGGGCGGGGTCGAAATCCGGCGGCAATCCCTTTCCGTTGTCCGACATATGCAGCACGTAATGGCCGTCTTTTTCTTCCCATACGATTCTGACAATGCCCGGCGAACCGGGTTTGAAGGCATGCTTGAACGAATTGAGTAAAAATTCGTTGAGAATAAGTCCGAGCAGAAGGGATTTGTCGGCTTTGATTTTCAGGCCGGGCGGTATCAGGTTTTTGATTTCCACGGCCGAATTACGGAAGCTTGCTTTTACATGTTGTGCCAGCTTATCCACATATTTTTTCATGCCGATATGGGTTACATCCTTTCCTTGATAGAGTTGTTTGTGGATATCGTTTAGGCTTTCGATCCGTAATTTTATTTTATCCAGTTCTTCCTGCAATTCGGGGTTTTCGGTATAGCGGTCTTGCAATTCGTCGAGGAGTGCGGAGATGATACCCAGGTTGTTTTTGACCCGGTGGTGCATTTCGCGTTGCAATTCTTCGATCAGCCGTTTTTGCCGGCGTGTGCGATGGTAGAAGAAACCTATGATACCCAATAGAGCAACCGTTCCGGCCAGGCCTCCGCCCAGCAGGATTTTTTGTTGCCGTTCCTTTTGCAAGGCCAATTCCTTTTGTGCCTTTTCGGCCCGCAGGCGCATGATTTCACGTTGTTTTTGTGCATTAAGGTATTTTTCCTCTATCTCGGCGATTTTATTTGCTTTTTCCGATTTGAGGATCGAATCTTGAATTTTGTGTAAGGCCGTATAATTTTCCAAGGCCTTGTCATATTGTTTTCGTTTTAGGTAATAAGAGTAATAAATATTGTAGTAATCGATACGTGCATGCGGATTAAGCTCATCCGGATTTATTTTCCCTATGCTTTGGTCTATCAATTTTTTAGCTTCATCCAGCCGGCCGGCGTCCAAGTATGCAAGGGTTAAGGTTTGGATGGTGGGTTTTTCCAGGAAATCCATATGTATACGCCGTATCAGGTCCAAAGCTTCCCGGGCATAAGGAATGGCCTTTTCGGGTTGTCCCATGTTCAGGTAAATGGCGGCAATATTTTCCTTCGCAAGAGCGATGAAGGGTAAATCTTTTCTTAGCTCATATAGTTTCAAGGCCCGGCTATAATGTTCCAATGCCTTTTGATGTTGGTCCAGCGATTCATACATGGCACCCAAACGTTCATGCATATGGCTGAGGTAATATAGATCGTTGGCTTTTTTGGCATGTTGAAGTCCTTTTTCCAAATAAGTCCGTGCTTTTTCGGGTTGTTCCAATTCAAGATACAAGTAGCCGAGATTATAATAGGCAATGCCCGTTAATTTATCATTTTTCAATTGTTCGGCCATATCCCGTAGTTTCAAATAATATTGTATGGCCTTTTCATAATTCCCCATTTGCATCCATGAGGTGCCGAGATTGCCATACATGGATGCTACGATTTCATCGGGTTTGACGGAATCGCGATAAGCGGCAAGATAAGATTCCATAAGGCGTACGGCTTCCTTGTTTTTGTGTTGCCGCATATAATAGCCGCCCAGTTTTTTTACTTCGAGTAAAATATCTTTTAGCCGTCCTCTTTGACGTGCCAGATCCAATGCCCGGATGATGTATTGTTCACTCAAATCGAAGCGGTTGTTCAGGTTGGCGGCATAAGCCAAAAATTCCAAAGCGCGTATCATCCTAACGGTGTCCTTGGCCCGGTTGGCCAGGCGCCATTCAACGGAGGCTAAATATTGCAACGAATCGGAGGGGATGGTAGTATAATGTTCTTTAAGAAATAAATTCAATTTTTGAAGGCTGTCCGTAATGGACGTTTCTTCCTTATCCACGGCTATCACCCGGTTTTGAGCGGCGGTTGAAAGAAAAAAATGAAGGAAAAACAACACCCATATACCCTTAAAAAAGGTGGATTTTATCATAGCCCGATTCTTCCTATCAAAGATAATGTAAATTATAATAAAATCCAAAATAAGTTCTATCAAAAAAATTAATTTGTTGAACAGACCTGCTAAATTCTATTAAAAAGCATATTAAAGCCTAATTTTAAAATATTCTATATGATATAAAATATTGAAAATCAATCAAGAAGGTCAAATCAAATATGAATATTTAGATAAATTAAAATTTAACCTCCCCAAAAATAACCGGATTTTGTGTCAAATTTTATAACGGTTTCCTCTAAATTTCCCTAAGACCTAAGAACATCATGTCCTGCATTTCCTTGTTATTTTTGAATAAACTAATGTATTTTAAAAAAAAAGACGCGACGAATCGCGCCTTTATAGGGAATATGACTGAAAATGGCTTTACCGGAACTTTATTCTTCCTCCTCCGGTTTCAGTTCGAAACTTTCCATGAATTTGGTGGTGTAATTTCCCGCCACAAAATCCGGATCGTCCAGCAATTGGCGATGGAACGGAATGGTGGTTTTGACGCCTTCCACCACAAACTCGTCCAAGGCGCGTTTCATCTTGGCAATGGCCTCTTCGCGGGTTTGTGCGGTGGTAATGAGCTTGGCAATCATGGAATCGTAGAAGGGAGGAATCACATAACCGGCATAGGCATGGGTGTCGAGGCGCACACCATGGCCGCCCGGTGCGTGAAACACGGTGATTTTACCCGGCGACGGCCGGAAATCGTTGTACGGATCCTCGGCATTGATGCGGCATTCGATGGAATGGAGCTTGGGATAATAGTTTTTGCCCGTAATGGGAACGCCCGCCGCCACTTTGATTTGTTCGCGAATCAGGTCGTAGTCGATCACCTGCTCGGTGATGGGATGTTCCACCTGGATACGGGTGTTCATTTCCATAAAATAAAAGTTGCGGTCCTTGTCCACCAGGAATTCCACCGTACCCACGCCTTCGTAGTTGATGGCCTTGGCCGCCTTGACGGCCGCTTCGCCCATGCGTTTACGCAGGTCTTCGGTCATGAAGGGTGAAGGCGTTTCTTCCAACAATTTTTGATGGCGCCGTTGGATGGAGCAATCCCTTTCGGAGAGGTGCGCCGCATTGCCGTATTGGTCGCCGATGATTTGTATTTCGATATGGCGCGGGTCCACGATGAGTTTTTCCAGGTACATGCCGTCGTTGCCGAAAGCCGCTTTGGCCTCCTGGCGTGCGGTTTCCCAGGCTTTTTTCAGGTCTTTCTTTTCCCACACGGCACGCATCCCTTTACCGCCTCCGCCGGCGGTGGCTTTCAGCATCACCGGATAACCGATTTCGTCGGCCAGGCGTTCGGCCTCTTCGTAGGATTCCAACACGCCTTCGGAACCGGGAATCACCGGCACGCCCACCTTTTTCATGGTTTCGCGAGCGGTGGCCTTATCGCCCATTTTGTCGATCATCTCCGGCAACGGTCCGATAAACTTGATGTTGTGATCGTTGCAAATCTTGGCAAAACGCGAATTTTCGGCCAGGAAACCGTAACCCGGGTGAATGGCGTCGGCATTGGTGATTTCGGCGGCCGCAATAATGGCCGGAATGTTCAGATAGGATTCGTTGCTCGGTGCCGGACCGATACACACGGCTTCGTCGGCAAAGCGTACGTGCAGGCTGTCGGCATCCGCTTTGGAATACACCGCCACCGTTTTGATGCCCATTTCGCGCGCCGTACGAATAATCCGCAAGGCGATTTCGCCGCGGTTGGCAATGAGTATTTTCTTAAACATAGGGTTCCGTTTTTAGAGCGGTTCTACCAGGAACAAGGGTTGGTCGTATTCCACGGGTGTACCGTCTTCCACCAGCACCTTGACGATTTTGCCCGCCACTTCCGATTCGATTTCGTTGAACAGTTTCATGGCCTCGATGATGCATACCACGTCGCCGGGTTTGATGGTGTCGCCCACTTCCACATACGGCGGTTTGTCGGGAGCCGGACGGCGGTAGAACGTACCGATGATAGGCGCGTTGATGGTGATATAGTTGGATTCGTCGGCGGCGCTTTCCTCTTGGGAGGCTTGCGGTGCGGGTGCCGCTTGTTGTGCCGGCGCGGCGGCCGGTGCTTGTACCGCAGGTGCGGGAATCACGGTTTGCACTTCGGCTTGCGGTAAGGCGGCCAATTTGATTTCCGGCGTATTCTTGATCACGATTTTGAAATCGCCCGTTTCGAGCTTCACTTCGCTCACGCCCGATTTGGCCACCAATTTTATCAGATTTTGAATTTCTTTCAGGTCCATACGCTAGGGTTTTGGGTTTTCACAAGGCAAGGTACTATTTTTTTTCTAAACGAAAAATTAAAAATCTTCATTTTAACATTTCGGCCGCCTGCTTGCAGGCGGCCGAAATAATCTTAATCCGTTGATTTTCTTACTCTTCCGTGGCTTCGGGATCAAAGAGAACCTTGCCTCGATAGTACAATTTTCCTTCGTGCCAATGCGCACGGTGATACAAATGCGCTTCTTTGGTGGTAGGATCGATGGCGATTTGCGGTAATTTCAGTTTATAATGGGTTCGCCTTTTGTTCCTGCGCGCACGTGATTGTCGTTTCTTGGGATGTGCCATAATTACTTATTTTTATCGTTGATTAATTTTTTCAAAATTTCGAAACGCGGATCCACCGCCTTGGTCTCTTCTTCGGCTTCCGGCAGCAGCGGCTCCGGCACCGAAGGGTCCAAATGCTTCATGGGAATGCTCAGCAACACCATCTCGTAAATGGGTTGCGCCATATTGTACACCGGCGTTTGGAACGGAATCACCACCAGGTCGGCATTATCGTCATTGAATTCATGCCCGTAGCGAATCAGGAAATTCAAATCGCCTTCCAACGGCTGGCGGTACGGTTCGCCCGTACGGTCGTCCGGCAATTCCACCGAACCTTTGCTCTGCATATGCACTTCCATCAGGTTGCCCCGCTTCACCACATTCACGTCCACATCCATTTCCGCATCCCGGAATTCCATGGGACCGAACGCATCGAAAAAATCCTGCCCCAGCCGGTAGCGAAAACGGTTGTCGCCTTCTTCCAGGTCAAAGAGTTTGATATCATATGTGCGTCGTGGGTCTTTCATGCTTGCCGGCAAACTTTTTTAGCACGCAAAGTTACAAATTTTTCCGTATTCCGTCACCCGGCCTTTTTTTCGTAATATTCTCTATTCTTTCGACGGGAGATAACTCCGGTAGGATATTGTCATGTAAAAAATGATCATACCTGGCGGCGATGATACCGCCCCGCAAACCGCGAAGCGACCCAGGAAACCAAAAGAGCCAACAACACAACGGTCAACATGACCAACAAAATGTTTTCCCAACGCAAAGCAACGGGATAAACCAGCATGGTACCCGGCACCTTGACCCATTCGAAATGTTTTTGGAGCCAAATAACCGTGACCCCCAATAACAATCCGGCAAATCCGCCTTGCAGGATCATGCGAAAGCCGTAATGAAAAAAAATGTTTTTGATGCCGCGCTCGTCCATCCCCAAAGCTTGAAGAATGTAGCGGTCCTTTTTCTTGTAGAGGATCATCATAATGATGGTGCCCAACACATTGAACAAGGCAATGAGCATAATGAAAGTACCGACCACATAGGTAATGAGGTTTTCGGAATTGAGCATTTTAAGCAAGCTCCGGTTCATTTCGTATTTATCCGAAATGCGCAACCGGCCGGGTAATTTTTTCCGGATTTGTGCCTTTACTTCGGCCAGGCGTTCCGGGTCTCGAAGATCGATGTCGATGTAGGAGACCTTTCCGGGAGGCAAATGCAATAATTTTCGCGCCCGGTCAATGGGTACAAACAGGTATTTTTGTTCGAAATCCAGGGTGTTTTGATAGATGCCGGTGGGGACGAAACTTTCCCGGCGGAAGGAAGCGGCGCCCAACATGCCGCCACCGGAGGGAACCATTAATTCCACGGGAAAACGGAAATCGTTGAGGCGAACCGACAATTTGTCGGCCAAAGCATTACCCAGGACCAATCCGGGCTCGCCGGCTTCGGGCCATCCGCCTGTTATAAGGATGCTGTCGGCATGGATGAGGCGGCGGTAAAGGCTATCCACCCCTCGCATAACGGCCACGGTTTGCTTGTCGCCATAGCGCACATAGACCTTTTCCTCGATGACCGGCGCCGTTATTTGCAAGGCTTTCATGTTATGCCATTCATCGAGCCGGGCGCTATCCATATGAAAAAACTTTCCTTCGCGTGGCAGAATACGCAGGTCCGGACCCGTTTGGTCCATCAATTTCAGGTTAAAATCCCGCAAACCCGAAAATCCGGACAATACAATGATGAGCGCCATGGCCGTCACCATCACACCCAGGGAGGCGATAAAAGATATAATCCGTATGACCGACGCCTGCTTGTCGCCACGGCGTCTGAGATATTTTCCGGCTATATATCGGCTGACATTCAAACCGGTTATTTAAGATGCTTCATCGTTTTTTTCGCCGCTTTCGTTTTTGCGGGGCGGCTTGTTGCCCAAGGCTTCGTCGATGCGTTCGATATAATCGAGCGTATCGTCGCGATAAAATTCCAAGTCGGGCATTTTACGCAACTGGTGGCGTACGCGTTGGGCTACGGCGTGCTTGATGAGTTTGGCGTTCTGGCGCAAGGCGGCCACCGATTCGTCGGCTTTTTCCGGAGGAAAAATGCTTACATACACCCGGGCCAGGGTCAGGTCGGGCGTTACGTAGGTTTTGGTCACACTCACCAGGAAGTTTTTTACGCCTGCGCGGCGGATTTCCCCTTGCAATATTTCGGCTAAATCCTGTTGGATGATTTTGGCGATGCGTTTCTGACGTTTGGTTTCCATAATCAGGCTTCTTTTTTCTGTTGCTTCATCCGGCGCACGAAGGCGGCACGGCTCAGCGGTTCGTATATTTGTTTTTCCCCCACCACAATCAGGTCGTCGGCAGCGGTTTTGCGGTAACTGTAATGGGCCAAATTACCCGTTTCGGTACATATGGCATGCACCTTGGTCACGTACTCGGCAATGGCCATCAAGTAAGGCATGGGGCCGAAAGGCTTGCCGCGAAAATCCATATCCAGGCCGGCCACGATCACCCGCAGGCCCGCATTGGCCAGTTCATTGACCACATCCACTATTTCGTCGTCGAAAAATTGGGCTTCGTCGATACCCACCACTTGCACTTCGTCGCGGTTGACCAAATCGAAAATTTCACGTGCCGACCCCACCACCTTGGAGGGAATTTCTTTCATATCATGCGACACCACCCGGTCTTCAGCATAACGGTTGTCCACGGCGGGCTTAAAAATCTCGATTTTTTGCTTGGCAATTTGAGCGCGGCGCAAACGGCGAATCAATTCTTCGGTTTTACCGGAAAACATGGAGCCGGTAATCACCTCCACCCATCCCAAATTGTCGTGTTGATTTACGGGAATTTCCAAAAACATAAACACAAATTTTTTTATATGTTATTCAATATTTAATTCGTAATTTCGTTCATACAAAGATAATCATTCCCCATTAAGATGAATGACCATGAGCCGTAAAAAAGAAATTCAAAATTTACTCAAAGCCGAAATCGTCCTTCAAGCCGGCCGCCTGGTGAAACAAGCCAACGATAAATCTTTCGAAGAATTGGTGGCCGCCTTCCACGACCTCTACCGGAAAATCAGCGCTTGGGAATATTTGGATGCCATGGACGAAACCGGTATTTGGCCCGAAAAAAAGAATACAAAACCGGCCACTCCTCCACAAACGGATGAAAATTCTTTTTCACAGCAGGAGAAGGAAAGCGATACCACCCTCCATGTTCCCGAAAATAAAGAGAACCCCCTCGTGCTCGAAAATGCCGGTGAGCCGGATTCCGGTGACAGGCCGGCCGGTAAACCTTCCGCTCCCGCCCGGGAAAATCCCATTGCCAAACACAAAGAAATCCTGGAAAAATCCACACGAGCCGTTTTCAAACCCAAACAAAACGACGCGGAAAATCCCGTCCCCGCCCAAACGCCTTCATCTTCCGGCCGCCGCTTGCCTGAAATGCGTATCGGATTGGCCGATAAAATTGCCTTGCTCAACAATTTGTTCGACAAAAACACGGAAGCTTTCGACGATTTCGTCCGGCGCATCAACCTGGCGCCTTCCTACGATGAAGCCTTGGCCGTGGTAAACGACATCAAACGCCGGTTCGATTGGACGGGTAAAGATGAATACGAATTTCGCCTGTTGCAATTGGTTCAAGCCCGTTACGCATGAGCGGAAAATTATACTTGGTGCCCACCCCTATCGGCAACCTGCGCGACATGACCTTCCGCGCCGTGGACATACTGAACGCCGTGGACCTGATTTTGGCCGAGGATACACGCACCTCATCCGTGCTGCTTCGTCACTACGGTATCGAAAAACCGGTGAAGGCTTTTCATAAATTCAACGAACATAAAATGCTGGAAAAAGTCATGAACGATTTGTCCGCCGGCATGCAAATCGCCTACATCACCGATGCTGGTATGCCGGGCATTTCCGATCCGGGCTTTTTATTGGTTCGCGAAGCGGTGGAGCGGAATATTCCGGTGGAAGTCTTGCCCGGCGCTTCGGCTTTTGTGACGGCCTTGGCCGGTTCGGGATTGCCGTCGGAACGTTTTGTGTTCGAAGGGTTTTTGCCCGTCAAAAAAGGTCGTCAAACCCGCTTGCAAAAATTGGCCGGAGAGGAACGTACCATGGTGTTTT
>JAADEB010000147.1 GCA_013153655.1 Chlorobiota bacterium | reverse complement strand
TCTTTCATCGGCTAATGCTTGTTTTCAAAAATACAAAAAGCCCGCCACCTGAGGAAGCGGGCTATGTATGAATCGAATCGTATTAGTAGTTCCACTGATCCTCTTCGTAGTCGCGGATCATTTCTTTGATCTTGTTGGATTCGAGCAGTTGTTTCAAAGCGTCATCATGAATGTAGTCGCGGATGCTTCGGTCGCCGTATTCGTTGCTGGTTTTATAGATAATGGTCGTAAAGAACCGGCCGTTGAGCATATGGTCGTAGTTCAAGGGTTTGGCCGCATTACGCGGGTTGATGGCATAATACTTATGAAGGGTTTTTCTGGCATCGGGGAAGAAGATCCAGAAAAGTTCGATAAGTTCCGCATCCATACCCTTGGCACGTGCACGCAGGTCGTAAACCACCGGTGCGATACCGATAAGGCGGTAGCGCAATTCGCCGTATTTGGCGTCGAAGTACCAAACGCCGCGGATATGATATTCTTCCACGTCGGCAGCTTGGATTTTAAAATGGCGAATGTACTCTTCGTCCACTTTACCTTCGTAGTTGTATTGGTCGATACCGGCTTCCATGGTATCGGTGAAGAACATGGCTTCTTTGAGTGCCGAGCTGTCCAGTTTTTCGGTAAAATAGTCATCCACGTACACTTCGGTAATTTCGCCGGATTTGATACCTGCCATCAGGGCATCGAAAAGAGAAACTTGGCCCGGTGAGGAATGGAGCGAATCAGTAGGATAATACAGAGGCAAATTAAACCGCTCGTCCAGGTCGATTTTTTCCCAAACTTGAATGCTCCAAAGCACGTCCTTATCGTCCGTGTAGGGATAAGGAAGCGGCCGGGAATGGTCTTCCTTGATTTGCTGCGGCGTAGGCTTGCCTATTTCCTGTGGTTTGCTCGCATTGAGGATATTGATTTGGGCTTGCATGCTTCCCGTAACAAATACCAGCAGTACGATGTACAACAACTTCTTCATGATGAGCTTTGTTTTAGTCTGTTATTTCGATAATAATAGGCGAGGCTTCCTTAGGTCGGTAGCCGGATTTGCCTAAGAGTTTGGTTTTGATACCATAGATTTGGACGGTCTGACCGCGACGTACACGGCGCAAAGCACTTTTGGCGCGTGAATTGAGACGACTTCCGTTCACATGAATGGTGGGTTGGCCGGGCGCTTTGAATTCGAAACTTACCACGGCGAGTTTAAGATCGAAATCAAAATCGGGCAACGAAGCCTTGATGGTTCCGATTTCGAGGTTGCGTCGCGGCAGTTTCACATAATCCTGCTGACCGGCAATGGTTCCCACGGGTTTGGGAATGTTTTTCACGCGGAACTCTTTACTGTCTTTTTTGGTAGCGCCGGTAGGCAAGGTCCAGGTTACCACGATATTGAGGTTACGACCTTTGTAGTTGGTTACGTCGATAACGTATTTACCGGGTTTCAGCTTGCGCAAACCGGGCGCACTTACCCGGATTTTATTATCGGGAATTCCGGGAACGGAAATGGACAGCGGGTTATCCACACCCTTGTACAAAACATTCATTTTGTCGGCGGAAATAACGGCCGAGTTGGGCATAGGAATTACCGAATAGGTATATTCGAAAGGCAATTTAACCAGGGAATCGCCTTCTTTGAATTCCAGGAAGCCTTTCAGCGTTTTGTCACCGGGATTGCCCGCAGGCATATCGATAAGCACTTGACCGTTTTGGATTTGTTCGGCACTTACTTTCTTTCCGTTGATTTCGGCGTTTTCGAACGACATGGTTTGGTCGTAACGGCCGAGAATGATTTTACCTTTTACTTTTTCGTTGGGGAAGAAAGCGTTTTTGTCGAGCAATACCAATGCCTGATAGTTCTTGAACGACACGTCACTGATGAGCTGTCCTTGGAACATTGACGAAAGCAGTTCGTTCTCGGTGGACATGGCATTGTTTTCCAAGCGGGCCATATTGGTCAGGGATGCCACAAGCGGAAAATCTTCGAAGGTGTAGTGCATCCAATCGATTTTCCCACCGCCTTTGAGCTTAACGTCATCGGTATTGAAACGCTTTTTGATACGATCCACGGCAGTGGGGTCGTATTTTTGAGCGTAATTAAGGATATATTTTTTATATCCCAATACTTTGTTCAGGAATTCTTTTCCTTTGGGCGTTAGACCTTCACCCTTAAAAAAGATTTCGTCAAGAATATGACCCTTGTCCAATACTTCATAATCGACCTGACCGGGTTTTTGCTTGGATTTTTCCAATAGTTCTTTCTCAAATTTATCCAAATATGATTGAAATTCGAGAGATTTTGCATTAAGGTCTTGTGCATCGCGATATTTGTCGCCGTATTTTTGGGGTTGCTCTTGGGCTTTGGCGGCCAATTGGGCAATTTGATCGGCATTTTTCTTTTTATAGAGTTCCACACTTTCCTTTAAGTCTTCGTACACCCGTCCGAAAGACGTCAATACCTTTTTGGACATGGTCAGTGCCAACATGGCAATAAAGACCAGGTACATAAGGTTGATCATCTTCTGACGGGGTGAGAGTTTACCTCCTGCCATAACGTTTTGTTTTTTAGGTTAACAATAAATTATTTGCCCATGGCGGATAACATGCCTTGATATACTTCGTTGAGTTTGGCCATATATTGGTTCAATTGGGCCATTTTTTCTTTGAGTTCTTCGGAATTTAGGGCCACTTCTTCGTTGGCTTTTACATTGCGGTCCACTACTTCCAGTTGATTTTTGAAAATTTGATTGAGGCCTTCCAGGTGTGCCGATGCTTCCAACATTTCTTCATTGAATTTTTGGGTGGAACCGGCGGCGTCTACCACCACATCCAGGCCTTTGGCTGCTTCGGCGAATTTGTTGAGGCTTTGACCCAAACGCGACATAAGGTCGGAATCCACTTTGGCTTCTTGGAGCATTTTGTCCAATTTTTCGGAAAGCTTGGCTTCAAAGTTATTGGAGGATAAGCTATTTTTCTTGATTTCGTCGTAGAGGAGCGACCAATCGAATTCGTCTTCAATGGGTTCAAAAGCCGAAATAAAGAACACAATGGCTTCCACAATCATACCTACGGCCAAAATAGTGGTACCGTTAGGCCAGTGAGCGATTTTGAATAATGCACCGATGATCACGATGGATGCACCGATACCATAGACCATTTGAAAGAATTTTTTTCTTGATTTACTTGTTGCCATAATTTATCGATTTTAGGTTAACAATCGGGTTTTATAATTAATAATAGGTTGCTTGTGAAGAACGTGCTTTTTTGGCATAACGTTTGGCATTGGAGCCCATAAAGTCTTGCACACAACGGAAACCTACGTAGCTGCGTGCCGAATCGGCATATTCATAAGTACGCGTGGAAACCTGAATATAATATTTTACATCTTTCCATGATCCCCCGCGAATTACTTTACGCTTGTTATACCAGTCGTGAGTAGTGGGGTTGAAGGTGGTCACATAGAGGTAGGAGTCGGGATTGTAGGACGTGTTGGTCCACTCCGATACGTTACCGGCCATGTTATAAAGGCCGTATCCGTTAGGGTTATAGGATTTGGCACGGGCGGTAAATACCGATTGGTCGGAGCCGTAATCGCCGCGCAGGGGTTTGAAGTTGGCCAGGAAACAGGCCTTTTCGTTCATGGTGTAGGGCGAACCCCAAGGATAATCCGTTCCGATGCGTCCGCCGCGTGCGGCATATTCCCATTCGGCTTCGGTGGGCAAACGGAAACGGTGCAAGGTAGGTTTATGATGGCTTCGCAAATACCAATTCATCTTCTTGGTACGATAGTCGGCAAAGGCATTGGCTTGGTACCAGTTCACGCCCACCACGGGATAATCATTGTAGGCATCGTGCCAGAAATATTCTTCCACCATGGGTTCGTTGTAGGCATACATAAAGTCCTTAACCCATACGGTGGTATCGGGATAAACTTCGATAATGGTATCGTGACGGAACTCTGATTTTTGCTTGCCGGCGCGAATGGCGGCATCCATATCCACCCAGCTGTAACGGTATTTGAATTGTTTTACATCGAAGAGGCGTTCGCCGTCGGGGGTTTCTTTTAGAGGCAAGTAAAGCGAATCGAAAACTTCGGCGTAATATTCATCGGGGAATTTATTACGATTAAATATAATAGGAACTTTCCAATTTAGGCGTTTGCCCATGGTTTCTTCATCTTCATATGTCAAGCCGCCGTATTTGTCGATCATATAACGATTGTAAGCATTTTTGGCCGTATCAAGGGATTTGTAAGCATAGCGACCGATACCCTTACGGTCTTCTTCCAGACCCTCGTCTTCCACCATCTTGGCCAAACGGGTTCGGATTACGGAATCACGAACATAGTTGACGAATTCCCGGTATTCGGAGTTGGTAATTTCCGTTTCATCCATATAAAAAGAATGAACCGTTACCGTCTTAACCGGCGCATCGATGGAATAAGACTTGTCTTCATTCTGCTTACCCATGGTGAAAGCACCGCCGGGAACCAATACCATACCGTAGGGTTGATAAGGTTGCCAGGAACGGCCTTTAACACCTACAATTTCGCCACGGCGATTGGGATTGCCGCATGACGAAAGTATGACCATAGCCACAATCAGCAAACTAAAATACTTATTCATTTGATACATATTTTTTTTAATAATCTCGGACAAAAATGTAAGCCCGTTTTCAGAGGTGCAATATATAATTTTTTTTTCAAACGTTCATTATAAAATTTATTAAACGAAATGTTTTAAAATATGAAACGGCAAAAAACCCTTCCTCATTGTTTCCACCGCTTTTTGCGTAACAGGCATCCAATACGATGCCCCTACTTTCGGCAGTTTTACCCACCAATGCCTGGTGTCGGGATTCAAATACAATTCAATGTTATGACCATCAGCCATTATTTCCACTTTTTGTAGCCGGTTCCTGTCAATAAACGGAAAATCTTCGGTTTTATTTTTCATGCCATCGGCAATATGCCAAATTCCCATAGCCAAAGCCCCGGCGTCTTTTTCCGGATAATCCCCGGGAGCCTTTTCCCAAACCCACATATCTGAGGCTGTGGGCGACATGCCGAAGTGATAGAACATCCCCACCCAATCGTATATATCAAAACCGGCCACGGGATGCGAAACATTAGCCGTCACACCGAAAGCCAGCATATCCATCCCGCACAACACCGTGCCGGCATCGCGCATAAGCGTTTCCATCAAATCCGCTTCCTTTTTCAAATCCGACAAACGCCAAATATCCACCTCGCCGAAGGTTAACAGGCGGTTAAAATCTTTTTCCGTATGATAGATTTGAATCCCTGCAATATGAAGATGGCCTTGCCCCGTCTTGCGACCCAATACCGCCCAAACATGTTCCGGAGTAAGGTGCGAACCCGGCGAAAACAAAACCGTCCGGCCGTCTTCGTCCAGCCAACCTTCCAACATAAAGGCGGAAGGTACGCGGTCGGCATAAATCAAGATTTTGGCCCGGGGATTGTTTTCACGGATATAATGTTTGATGTTTTTCAACCAATTACGGCTTTGCTCGCCGGATGTATCCACGGGTAAAATACCCAAATGAACCGCCCGTACTTCCGTACGCCCCCATTCCAGCCGGTTAAGTTCGCGACAAACGAAAGGGTCTTCCCCGTCCCGGCTGCGGGTCCGGATGCCGAAAATCAATAAATCCGCTTCTTCCCAAGGGGGCATAAAACCAGGGATATGCCATTGGAGCCGGACACCGTTGGAACGGGTCAAGGCTTTTCGGTCAACCGGAAGAAAAATTTCCTCTAACACGGAATTTTATTTAAACAAGGCGCGTACTTTGGCCTCATCCCATTTTTCTGGATCGGCGTCTTTGGGAAACATTTTTCGCTTGCCGTCGGGGGAATAAACATACAATTTTCCCCAGCCGCCTTTACGCAAGGTGTAGCCGCCGGGCCATTCCTTCAAGGTGTTTTTCTTGTCTTTTTCCAATTTGGCCGCAATCAATTCCTTCACTTTCCCTTCGTCCAGCCCATGGGGGTCGGTGCCACGCGGGATGGGAATGTTCATATTATTCCATTTGAGGTACGGACCGTATCTGCCGGATTGCAGAAAAACGGGTTTTCCGTCGATGTGGGCCACGGGTTTATCCATGGCTTGCTTGCGTTCGATAAGCGTACGGGCCTCTTCCAAGCTTATTTTCAAAGGATTGATATGCTTGGGAATGTTGTAAAATTTATTTTTAAAACGGATATAAGGTCCGAACTTGCCGTTGCCCACCACCACTTCTTCGCCATCGATTTCACCGATTTTTTTGGGCAATTTAAACAACTCCAATGCTTCTTCCAGGCTAAGGTCCATAATGGTCATCCCGGGCAAGAGGGAGGCATATTTGGGTTTTTCCTTTTGGAGGCTTTCGCCCATTTGTACCATGGGACCGTAGGGTCCGTATTTGACGTAAACATTCAACCCGGTTTCGGGATCTTTACCCAGCAAACGCTCACCTTTGGCGCGTTTGGATTCCTTTTCCACACGTTCCACCACGGGTTCGAATTTGTCGTAGAAATGGCGAATCACTTCTTTCCAATCTTCTTCGCCCCGGGCCACCTTGTCGAATTCTTCTTCCACCTGGGCGGTAAAATGATAATCCATGATATCGGCAAAATGCTCGGTTAGGAAACCGGTGACGATAATACCCATATCGGTGGGAATAAGTTTATTTTTTTCGTAACCGTATTTTTCCTTCACCTTTTTGGTGGAAATGCTTCCGTCTTTCCAGAGGATGTGTTGCACTTCGCGCTGACGGGCGGGAAGGGTTCGCTTGACCACGTAATCGCGGCGTTGGATGGTAGAAATGGTGGGTGCATAAGTGGACGGACGTCCGATGCCCAATTCTTCCAATTTTCTTACCAGGGAAGCCTCGGTGTAGCGCACGGGGGCTTTGGCGAATTTTTCGGGGGCACGGGCCTCTTCCAGGGTCAATGCTTCGCCCTCTTTGACGGTAAAAATCTGGTCACCCGATTCATCCGTATCGGCGGTCTGATAAAGGCGAAGGAAACCGTCGAAAAGGATGGTTTTGCCTTTGGCCTTGAAACGGTGAGGCGAATCGGACACATCGATATTGACCGTAGTGTATTCAAATTCGGCCGGTTTCATCTGCGAAGCCAAGGTTCGTTTCCAAATCAAACGGTAAAGTTTTTCGGCATCGCGGTCCAGCACGGGATTTTCGTTTTCCAGGGATGTGGGGCGAATGGCCTCGTGGGCTTCCTGAGCGTTTTTGGACTTGGTACGATACTGATGAGGTCTTGCATATCGGGCACCGAATTTTTCGGTAACCACTTTTTTGGCGGCCCGGATGGCTTCGTCCGAAAGGTGAACACTGTCGGTACGCATATAGGTGATATACCCGTTTTCATAAAGATATTGGGCCAATTGCATGGTTTTGCTGACGCTAAAACCGTAGAGGCGCGATGCTTCCTGCTGTAATGTGGATGTGGTAAACGGAGCCGGAGGGTTCTTTTTTCCCGGTTTTTTTTCCACCGACGAGACACGAAATTCGGCATCACCAAGCGATTCGAAAAAAGCTTTAACTTCGGATGCTTCCTTAAAGGTATGATCCAAATCGGCTTTGATGCGGTCCCCGGAAGTTTCGCTTGTGAAATCACCCGTTACCTTAAAATAGCGCTCGGGTTTAAAGTTTTTGATTTCCTTTTCTTTTTCTACAATAAGGCGAACGGCTACCGATTGCACGCGGCCCGCCGAAAGGCCACGCTTGATTTTTTTCCACAAAACAGGGGAAAGTTTGTAACCCACCAGGCGGTCCAATACGCGACGAGCCTGTTGTGCATTGACCAGGTCGTAATTGATATCGCGTGGATTTTCCAGGGCTTGGGTTACGGCTTTTTTGGTAATTTCATGAAAAACAATTCTCTGTGCCTTGTTTTCCAACCCCAAAACATTCTGCAAATGCCAGGCAATAGCTTCCCCTTCGCGGTCTTCATCACTGGCGAGATAGACCGTATCGGCTTGTTTTACCTGTTTTTTCAAGCGATTGACCACCCTTTCCTTGTCTTTGGGGACGATATATTTGGGTTCGAAAGTTTTCAGGTCGATACCCATTTCGTCTTCGGGCAAATCGGCGATATGTCCGTAGGAGGACGACACTTCGAAACCTTTGCCCAAATATTTCTGAATGGTTTTGGCCTTGGCCGGCGATTCAACGATTAAAAGTTTGTTTCCCATAATTTTAGATTACTTCATTGGCTAAAAGCAAAAAACCGAGTGCCCAAACACCCGGTTTTCGTATGTATTTCAAATTTCATTAGTTAACGGGCCGGCGGTAAGATTTCTTGATGGTTTTCTTACCGAAGCGCGACATAGCACAACGGAATCCGATGTCGTTGGTGGAAAGGTATTGCGGCAAGAAGCGGCGTTTGGAGGGTTGGAGCCAATAGGCACGGTCTTTCCACGAACCGCCTTTATAGACCCGCACTTCGTTGTTGATTAGAGAGGTGCGCGAGTTGGTTTTGTCATATTCGCGAACCAAACCGTTGATGCTGTCTTTGTAGATACGGTGAATGGGTGAATTGTACATGCGTTTGTTGGGATCTGCGGCGACATCCTCGGGATTCATGTTGTAGAAACGGGATGATTGCAAGTCACCGTCTTTATAATCACGGTTATCGGCACGATAGAAGTTTTGACGCAAGTACAATTCTTTTTCATCGATCAATTTTTTTGCGGGGGCACCGGGCAATTCTTTATAAATAATTTTACCGTTGGACAAAGTGTCATACGGGATGCTATCGGGTGTAATGATAACCAAATTTCCTTCTTCATCAAAAGCGGTTTTGGTATAAACATTACCACGATAGTAGTTAAAATCACTCTCCTGATCGTCGATGATGGGACGGTAAACATCGGCTACCCATTCGTTGACATTACCGGCCATATCATATAATCCGAAATCGTTGGGAGGATAAGTTTTGACGGGCGCCGTAATGTCGGCGGCATCGTCGGACCAACCTGCCAAGCCGCTGTAATCGCCGTCGCTTTGTTTGAAATTGGCCAATTCTTTTCCACGGTTACGTCCGCGTCCCAAATAACGGGTGGCCGTACCTTTCCAAGGATAGATATTACGATTTTCCAAACGATTGTAGGAGCGATTGCCGATATCGGCTTTTGCGGCGTATTCCCATTCGGCTTCGGTGGGAAGACGGTATTTGGGAACGATGATACCGGAAGAAATGGTGGCCGTTTGCAATTGGTTTTGTACACTGTCTTTGCCCCGCACCCGTTTGGTAACGATAAATTCGGTGTTACCTCCGAAAGCAAGTTGAGGTGAAGTCAAATATGTTTCCGTATTAAAAGAACCTTCGGCGGTTTCGTTGTAAATGGCTTCTTTTTTAAGCTTTCGATTTTTGATCAAGCGCATTTCATTCACACGGTCGGTACGCCAATTGGCATATTGTACGGCTTGCACCCAGTTAACCCCCACAACGGGATATTCGGCATAAGCCGGATGACGAAGGTAATTAACCACCAAATCTTCGGCATAGCTTAAAGGAGCACGCCAAACCAAAGTGTCGGGTAATGCACCTTCGTATATATGACGATATTGGGGATTATCGGGAGGAAAAACGCGTTTCAACCAATCCAAATATTCCAAATACATCAGGTTGGTTACCTCCGTTTCGTCCATATAGAAAGAGCGTACATGCATTTCGCGGGGTACACTGTTCCATTCGTGCATGATATCATCTCCTCGATCACCCATGGTGAAAGTACCTCCTTCGATAAATACCAAACCGGGGGCAAAACCCTGGTCCATATAATTGGTATTGTATTGAAAACCTCCCTTAGGGTCATTAATCACCATACCGGTTCCGCGGGAAATGGTTTTATTGGAACAAGACCCCAATGATGCCATAAGAAGCATCACCAACATCAGCTTGATAAAATCGAAATATTTCATATTCGTGAAATGAATTTTTACACTATTGTACGAATGCAAATATATAATATTTTTCAAAATCAAATAAGTTTTGAGCAAATTCATTCGATTTGATTTTTTTATCCGCCTAAACTAAACGAGAAGACAATGTAAATATTATTTGTTATTTCAAAATATGCCTACATTATTATTAATATTATGGCATCCTCCTTTCACCCTTTATCCGGTAAATTTATCAAATCCATTTCGATTCCATATCAATATCAATTTGCTTTCCCCTCAATTCCAATTACTTAAATGGTTTTTTTAATATTAAATTATATTCAGAAATTTTTTTTTGTTCGTAAAAAAATATTTTTCGTATATTTGCATCGCTTTTTGACAGACCCGTGGTGTAACGGCAGCACCGCAGATTTTGGTTCTGCTTGTCCAGGTTCGAATCCTGGCGGGTCTACGCGAAGCAGTCGTTTACCGAAACGGCTGCTTTTTTTATTTTTGCCTTATGAAAAAGACGATAAGATTTCTGCCGGTTTGGATATTTTTATTTGGGTTGGCAGCTTGCCACGACACGGGAAAATCCGCAAAGGACACCGCCCCCGTCACCTCCGACAGCACCAGCACGAAGCCAAAAGACTACTTTCTGGATTTCGACAAGGAAAAATGGCGCATCGAAGCCGATACGGTTCGCCGCAACGAAACCTTCGGAAAAATATTGATGCAACGACATTTTTCACCGGCGGAAGTTTATGCCGTCACCTCTCGGCTGGGCCATGCCTGGGACGTGCGTACCTTGCAGGTAGGCAAACCCTATTTCATGCTTTATGATAAAGAAAAGAAAGATTCGACGGCCAAACCTTCGGTGTTTGTGTACGAACAATCGCCGGTGGACTACCGGATTATTTACCTGGACACTACCCTTTCGGACACCGTTTACCGTGCTTTCGAAAAACCCGTTCGACATGTTATGCGCCGCATCGGCAATCCCATACGCCAATCGCTCTTCGCCGATCTGGACCGCAAGGGCATCAGTCCCGTATTGGCCTTAAAACTTTCGGACATTTATGCCTGGACGGTGGATTTTTTCCATCTCTTTCCCGGCGACGGCTTCAAGGCCATCTACACGGACCGCTATGCGGACGACCGCTACCTGGGTATCGGCGAAGTGCCGGCTTCGGTCTTCTATCACCGCGGCGACACCATCTATGCCTTTCGCTACGAATTCGACACGGTGAACCACCGCTACGATTATTTTGACGAAAAAGGTCGATCCCTGCGCAAGCAATTCCTGAAATCACCCTTGAAATTCGGGCGAATCAGTTCGCGCTATTCCATGCGGCGCTATGTGCGCATCTACGGCCGCATCAAGCCGCACCTGGGCACAGATTTCGCCGCTCCCGTAGGCACCCCCATTCATGCCACAGCCGACGGCTATATCGAAAAAATCGGTTACACACGCGGTAACGGTAATTATATCAAAATCCGCCACAACAGCACCTATGCCACCCAATACCTCCACATGAGCCGCTTTGCCAAAGGTATGCGCAAAGGGGTTCATGTACGCCAAGGCGACGTAATCGGTTACGTGGGCATGACGGGCTACACCACCGGGCCGCACGTCTGTTACCGTTTCTGGAAAAACGGCCGACAAGTGGACCCGTTCAAACAAAAACTTCCGCAAGCCAAATCCCTGGATTCCTCCCGGATGGACGAATTTCTGAAATTTATCGAGCCATTGAAAAAACAATTAGACAGCATTCCCTATGAATAATTACGTCCCTTTTAACCGAACCGCCGCTCACCGGCATATGGAAAAGCTAGCGAAAGAACGGCCCCATATCCGCGATTTATTCGACCGCGACAAGGAGCGTGCCACCCGTTTTGTGCTGGAAAACGATTTTTTTATCCTGGATTACGGCAAAACCCACTTAACCGACGAACTGCTGGAAGCGGCCGAAGCTTTACATGCTCAATTGCATGTTGAACAACGTATCGAGGCTTTGTTCAAGGGAGAAAAAGTCAATATTACCGAAAACCGGCCCGCCCTGCACACGGCGCTACGCCTGCCCGAAGGAAATAGCCTAACGGTGGAGGGACGCGACATCATGCCCGAAATTTACGAAGTGCGCCGACGGATGAAAGCTTTATCCGGACACTTTCATAACCGCCGGTTAACCGGATCCACAGGCAAACCCTTGCGCTATGTGGTCAATATCGGTATCGGCGGATCGTTTTTGGGACCCATGACGGCCATTCATGCCTTGGCGCCATACCAAAAAGCGCCGGTGGCTTTTATGGCCAATGTGGACAACGAACACGTCAAAAAAGTTTTCGAAGCCTTTCCTCCGGAGGAAACCCTCTATATCGTGGTTTCCAAATCTTTTTCTACGCCCGAAACCCTGATGAATGCGGGAATCGTCAAGGATAGATTGAGCGAAATGTATGGTTTGGAAAGCATTCGTAAACACTTTTGGGCCGTAACGGCCAATCCCGCAAAAGCCGCCGGTTTCGGAATCGCCGAAGAAAACATTTTTCCCATGTGGGATTTTGTGGGCGGCCGTTATTCCCTTTGGTCCGCCGTGGGATTGGCGGTGGCTCTGGGTCTGGGCTACGATCGTTTCGAAGAAATGCTCCGGGGTGCTTACCGGGCCG
>JAADEB010000161.1 GCA_013153655.1 Chlorobiota bacterium | reverse complement strand
AATCCGGGATAAATTCAGCATGAAAGTTACCGGTTTCACCTTTGTGCGCAATGCCGTTATTCTGGATTATCCCGTGGAGGAATCCATCCGGTCGGTATTGCCGTTGGTGGATGATTTTGTGGTAGCCGTCGGTGAGTCCGACGATAATACTTTGGAATTAATTCAAAACATTGATCCGGAAAAAATACGCATCATTCGTACACGGTGGGATGAAAATCTTCGCCGCGAAGGCAAGGTGTTGGCCGATGAAACCAATAAGGCCCTCCGTGCCGTTCCCGCCGATTCCGATTGGGCCTTCTATATCCAAGCGGACGAAGTGGTGCACGAAGAGGATTACGACAACATCCGGCGGGCCATGTTGCGCTATAAAGATTGTCCGGAAGTGGATGGCCTTCTTTTCGATTACGTGCATTTCTACGGCTCATACGATTGGGTGGGGGCCGCATACAGTTGGTACCGCCACGAAGTGCGGATTATTCGCAACGATAAAAACATTTATTCCTATCGCGATGCCCAAGGATTCCGGAAAAACAACGGCGAAAAACTCCGGGTGGTGCCCGCCCGGGCACGTATTTTTCATTACGGTTGGGTGCGCGATCCCGCCGCCATGGAGCGTAAGCAACGTATTTTCGTGGATTTCTGGAAAGAGCAAGGTCATACCCGTCCCGATCTGCAAACCCGAAAAACCTATGACTACGGCGCCGAACAAAGAGCCTTAAAACCGTTCCGGGGCACGCATCCCCGCATTATGCAGCGCCGCATACAACAAAAAAATTGGCCTTTCCGCCCGGCACCCGGCTACGACAAACTTTCCCTCAAAGACCGCCTCAAAGCTTTGGTGGAAAAAACCACGGGCCATTATATCGGATTTAAAAACTATAAGAAAATCAATCCGCATTGCTGATTTACACTGTTTTAAAAAATGTTTATATCTATTCTCCATCTTACGGTTTCCTTTTTTCATTAAAAATTTGTCAACTATTTTCTTTAAGCTTTTTCTCATACTCATCCAAAATGGGTTGCAATGTCTTTTGCGGAATATCCATAATGCGGATATACATTAAAGCATCGATGGAGTTGTTGAAATCCGGGTCCACGTTGAAATTGATAATCTTGGCATTTTGGCGTATGTATTGTTTGATCAAAACCGGCAGGCGAAGATAATTGGGTTCCAATTCATCGATGATTTTATCCAATTTGTTCAAATCGCTTTGGGTGGCATCGAATATGAAATCCTTATCGGCATCTTTCAATTTTACTTTGAATTCCTTACGCGGATGAATATAATTGGCCAAAAAAGGGTCGTAGTAATTGGATTTCATGAATTCGATCATCAAGGCTTTGGAAAAATCCGAAAATTTGTCGCTTATGCTCACGCCGCCCACCAAATATTTATGTTCGGGATAGCGAAGAATGGTGTGTAAAATACCTTGCCAGAGCAGGAAAAGCGGATAAGGCTTCTGCTGATATTCCGGCACCACAAAGGCACGTCCCAATTCCAAGCCGTTTTTGAGGATATAATAGGCCTCCGGTTCAAACTTGAACAGGGTGGGAATATAAAAACCTTTGATGCCGTATTTTTCGTAAATCTCCCGTCCGATACCGATGCGATAGGCACCGGCAATTTTTTGATTTTTCTTGTCCCAAAGGAACAGATGTTTGAAATGCTTGTCGAAACGGTCCAGGTCAAATCGCCGGCCCGTACCCTCTCCTATCCGGCGGAAGGTGATTTCGCGCAGGCGGCTTATTTCGCGCAGTATGTTGGGAATGTCTTTGCTGTCGGCCAAAAACACTTCGTAATCGCCGCGTTGGAGCAAGCGTTGGCCGCTTTGGCGAAGATGCTCGATTTCGGGTAATAACTTCTCCACCGGCACCGGATCGATGATTTTTTGGGCTTGCCGCCCGAATAATTTTTTCCATGAAAACCTCGGAACGGGTGTAGGCGGTTTTTCAAAAGGCTTGGCCAGTAAGTAGGTCTTCTTGCGCACATAATCGCCGAATTCTTTGTAATCCTTGAATTTCCCGATTTCCTGCGGCTTGATGGGATGACCTATACGCACATGCATGGAGGAACGTTTCTTGTTGAACAATTCCGAAGGAAGCCTTGCCGTGCGAAAGGTGGGTCCCAGTTTCGAAAGCCAATAAAAAATCCGGCTGTTGCGCGCATGAAAATAAATGGGAATCACCGGCACCTTGGATTTATAAATCAATTTCAAGGCCGATTCGTCCCATTCCTTGTCGATATAAATGTTCCCTTCGCGGTACGTGGACACTTCGCCGGCGGGAAAAATACCCAATGCATGTCCCTCGCGCAAATGTTCCAAAGCCGCCCGCAATCCGCCCAGGCTGGATTTTTTGTCTTTCAAATCTTCAAAAGGATTCACGGGAATAAAATATTCCTTCAAAGGTTCCACCTTGTCCAGCAAAAAATTGGATAAAACCTTATAATCCGGCCGCTTCGAAAGAATCAATTTCATCAACAAAATACCGTCCAAACCGCCCAACGGGTGATTCGAAACCGTGATGAACGGTCCATCCTTGGGAATGCGTTTCATATCCTCTTCGGGAATCTCCAAATGAATCCCCGTTTCCCGCAACACTTTGTCCAAAAATTCCTCCCCTTTCAGGTGTTTGTTTTGCTCGTAAAAACGGTTGAGCTTGTCCAAACGCAATAAATACAGCAAAATCCATCCCGTCAAATAGGAAAGAAAATTCCGCTTCTTCAACCCCACCGCATAAGCCAAATCATAAGGATGAACCAAACTCATGTAAACCTTTTTTCAAATTTATGGAAAAATAAACAATATTTGTTAGCATAAACCATAAAAAATGCAACATCTTTCCATAGGTTTTTATTTATTGATATTCATACCGTTAAACGTATCCGTTTCCTCTCTTCAAGTCGCGGCACAATCTTTGTTTAACCTCTTACGGAAACCAAATCCGAAACGAATATGCTCGTATTTTCTTCCAGGCGTTTGCTCAAAATCCTTTCCCTCGATTTTGCCTCGGCCATGGCTTTGTATCCTTTTATCATCGTCAGTCATCCCTACCTGAAAAACCACGAAACCCTCATTCGCCACGAAAAAATTCATCTTCGCCAGCAATTGGAGTTGGGCATAATAGGTTTTTACATTTGGTATGCACTGGAATTCCTTATTCGCTGGTTCCGCTACCGGAATCGCCGTCTGGCCTATGAAAATATCTCCTTCGAACGCGAAGCCTATGCCCGCGAATCGGATGCCACATACCTCTCCCGAAGGCCTTTTTGGGCCTTTCTGGCACATCTTTAATCTAACGGTGCGATTCCTTACGGCCTAAGCGATGGCCATGGCCGATTCGGGTTTTTCTTCCGTAATACGGATGTCGGTGGCGTATTTGGGAACCGGAACAATCTTGCTGCGGCGCATCTTACGCTCGGGCAGGCGAATTTCCTTGCCGCGAATATGAATCACCGTGGGTTTTACCGGAATGAAATACGTCAGGCGGAATCCGTACACCGCATTGCCGAAACGGTTGGAGAAGAAACCCGGTCCTTCGATTTGCAGGTTTTCGTAATTGCCCGGCAGGTAAATCCGTTTGGCATATTCGCGTTTGCGTCCGGGGTGGTAATAGACGAGCCACAACACTTTGGCCGGTTCTTTATACTTGGCTTCGGTGGGAATATAGGTGTCCGCCTTAGCTTCTTCTTCCATGATTTGCTTCACGGTTTCTTCGGCCCGGTCGCTCAGGTCTTCCTCATCGTAATGAACGTCCCATTTGTTTACGCCGGCTATCATATTGAACAATTCCAGACTGCGTTGACGTTCCTTGCGGATGAGCAAATCGATTTGTTGCAATTCCTCGTCATTGAAATGACCGGCAAAACTTTCCAGGTGCGGCAACACACTCATCAAATCCGTCAAACGCTTGATTTTGGTCAGGCATTTTTCGTCTTCGCAAAGGAGAGCCGCCTTTCGCAATTCGCAAAACATGCGGCGCAGGTCGTCCAAAGTGTGCGTACCCAATTCCAATTCGATCAACGAATGGCTGAATTCTTCCACCACATGACCCGGAATTTCCTTCAAAGCCTCGTCGATTTCATGGTTTTTCTTGCCCCAGGGATCGTAATGAACGTCAAAACCTTTGTAGGCCGCCACCAGGTTGGCCTCTTTTACCGTCACACGGTTTTCTTCCAAGGCACGTTCACGAACTTTTTCGATTTCGTTGCCGAATTTCTTTTTCCAGAAAGGCGAATAGGTCAAGGTGCACAAATAATCGCTCCTTTTTTTCAAGTCGGTTAATTGCTCCTTGGTACTTACGTTGAGCATTTCGTCGCGAATGATGCAGTTGATACGCGAAATGTCGTCGATGGTGTTGACTTTTCCGTAGATGACGCTCATGACAATAGGGTTTTAGAATTATTTTTAAAGATAATTATTTTTTGTTTTTATTTTCGTGCCCGATAATATTTTTTTAAACAAAAAATGACAAAAAGCATTGAGCTTTTATACACACGTCTTATTTGCTTATATAATAGTATGAAATAATCCGTTTCGAAAAAATATATATTTTTGTTTGGCTTTTCGAAGAAATTTAATACCAAAATATTCGAAACATAAAAATTGGAAATGAACAACTACTCATAAATCGATTAAATTGAATTTATCAAAAGGAAAAACTCATCATGAATCAAATAATAAAAACGACAAAATGTCTTTTTAAATTTTATCGACCTTTTTTTTATAATGATATTAATCGAAATTTTTAATTTTTTATTACAAAATAAACCGGCATCCGAATGCAACACATTTTCTATATAGCGGCGATATTGATGCTCTTGGCTTTGGGGTTGGCGGCTTGGATGTATGGGCCGAAGCGGCATCCGGTGTTGTTCGGATTGCGGGCCATGAGCTTGTTTTTTCTGCTGTTGTTTTTATGGAATCCGCGATTTTTACACCGGCAAACGCGCAAACTGAGGCCGGTGTTGCGAATAGTGCAAGATGTGTCGGCTTCGCAGGCGCCTTATATGAGGCTTTCGGACAGTTTGGCGGATTATTTCGTCCGGGATAAGGATTTGGCCGGGCAATTTGAGATGAGCAAAGTTTATTTTGCCGGGCATTTGTATGAACGAAAACCCGATTCCTTGCCCTTGGAAACCTCCCTTTGGCAGAGCCTGACGGAATTAAATGCCGGACGTTCGGGTGCCAGACGCGAAGCCTGGATTTTACTGACCGACGGCCTGCAAACCTCCGGAAAAGATTATGCCTATATGGCGCGTTTTTGGAAGAACTTGCGCGTTTATCCGGTGGTTTTGGGCGATACGGTACGGCATCCGGACCTGAGGGTGAACCAGCCCGAATACAACAAGGAAACCGGCAAGGGGAACATTTTTCCCGTCAATGCCGCATTTCATTACGAAGGCGGTCGCCGCCCCGTGGAAACCGAAATAACCGTACGGGAAAAAGGCCGGATATTGAAACGCGAAAAGGTCCGCTTTGATGCACGGCGGCGTTATGTGAAAAAACATTGGCAGTTTATGGCAGGCGAACCGGGTTGGCATACCTATGTGATAGAAATTCGTCCTTTTCCGGGCGAAAAAAACACAAAAAACAACCGAGCCGTAATCCGTTTTCGCGTGGTGGACCGCAAAGCCAAGGTGTTGATTCTTTACGGCGGATTGCATCCCGACGCAGGCACCGTGCGCCGTTTGCTGGAAAAGGAGAAAAACTATGCCATAACGGTGGCTAAAAAGATTCCCGCGGGCGAAACCTACGATTTGATAATAGCCGTTCAGCCTACGGCCACACAAATAACGGCCGTTCGCAAGGCGGGAAAACCCGTTTGGTGGATCACGGGCTTGGCCACCGATTGGACAGCCTTGAACCGCGAAGCCGGTTGGTTTGGTAAACGAAAGGGATTGAACACACCGGTGGAATATTTTCCCGTTGTGTCTTCCGGTTTTCATTTGTTTCGCCTGCCCGCTCCGCCGGATTTCCCCTTGCCGCCCCTACGGGATGTTTACGGCCGTGTTAGCACGGATGCCGAAGCTCAAACCATTTGGTACGGACGTTTGGAGGGCGATACGGCGCGTATGCCGTTGATGGTCATTCATCCGCAACGCTACGAGGCGGCCACTTTCGGACAAGGACTTTGGCGGTGGTATATGCAGGAAAAGAAAAACACCTCTTCGGACCGTTATATGCAGGCTTTGATAAGCCGTACGGCCACTTTCCTGATGCGAAAACCCAACCGGGGCCTGTTGCAGATGGATCACCAAAAACATTATGCCGCGGGCGAAAAGGTGATCATAAAGATTCGCGCCTTAAACACCCTCTACGAACCCCGCCCCGGGGCCGAATTGCATTTCGAATTACAAGGTCCGGATAGAAAAAAACGTAAAATTCCCCTTTATTACGAAAACGGTTTTTTCAAGGCTTATTTGGATTCCCTGGCGCCGGGTTTCTACCGTTATACCGTTTTTTACAAGGATTATCACATCAAACGTTACGGCGGATTTGAAGTGGATGCCGTGCCCTTGGAATTGCGTCTACGGGGGGTGGACACCACTTCTTTGCAATCCTTGGCCGCTTCCACCGACGGAAATCTTTTTTATCCTTCGCAAGCGGAAAAGCTTAGGGGGAAATTGCTTCATGATCCGTTTTTCAAACCCCGGTTGGAAAGCCGGAGCCGTCGCGTGCCGCTTACGGAACGAACTCTATGGCTTTGGTTGGCCGTTTTGTTGTTTACCGCGGAATGGATTCTGAGGAAATTAAAGGGAAAATTGTAAGATGGTTTTTAGGAAATTATTTTTTCAAAATATATTTTCTAACCGGGGAATGCCGTATTAAGTAAGCTTCCGTTACCTTGTCTCCGAAATAATATTGTAGCAACATTTTTTTAATTTCAATACCCAATTGGCTTTTTACTCCGGGCGATTTCAATTGGTTTTGGAGACGGGCATGAGCCATTTGTAATTCATTTTCCAGGCCTTTGAGGGTTTCTTCGTTTTTGATTTGGGTTCGGACTTTTTGGAAAGCGCTTTCCATTTTTTGAAGCCAAGGCGCACCGGCTTCCATGTCATGATCACGGGCATAACGGATAAATGCCTCCGCCAACGCCCTTTCGTCCAAGGCTTCGGGAGAAGCGGGGCGCTCGTACGTACGGATATAATGAACGAAGAAATCGAAAACATGGTCTTGGTTAATAAAATGTTTTACCACGGGCCAAAGCGTATCGGAGGGAATGTACACATCGGGGGCAATACCGCCGTGTTCATATACTTTTCGGCCTTTTTCGGTGTAGAAGGCGGTGGTGTCGCGCTTGTAAGCGGTGATGTTGCCTTGGGCGTCGCGGTGCCAATAGTCGCGCTTTTGAATCAAGCGACCGGAGGGCAAGTAGTAGCGCGAAATGGTGATTTTGACATAAGTACCGTATTTGACCGGAAAAAATCTTTGGACCAAACCTTTGCCGTAGGTAGTGTCGCCGATGATGCGGGCGCGATCGTAGTCCTGCAAGGTACCGGAAACGATTTCGGAGGCCGAGGCGCTGCCGCGATTGACTATTACGACGAGAGGAATTTCTTCGTCCACGGGGGATTTTTTGGTAAAATATTTTTTGTTGTACTTCTGCAAGCGGCTTTTGGTTTCCACCACCAATTTGCCGGAAGGGATAAAAAGGTTAACGGTGTTGATGGCCTGCGAGAGCAGTCCGCCCGGATTGTTTCGCAGATCGAGGACAATGCGTTTGGCGCCCTTGTTTTTCAATTCCACCAAAGCATCCTGCACCTCGCGGGAAGCACTCCGGGTAAATTTGCGTAAGCGAATATAACCGGTTTCCCCGTCGAGCATGCCGAAGTAGGGAACGGCATCCTGTTCGAGGATTCGGCGGCGAATAAGGGTTTCGAAGGTTTTGTCGTCGCGGCGGATTTTCAGGCGCACTTCGGTACCGGGTTTCCCTTTGATGAGTTTGTCCTTTTGACGGGCGGAAAGATCTTGCAGGGATGTGCCGTCGATTTCAACGATCACATCGCCGGGCATCAATCCCGCTTGGCGGGCGGGAGTGTCCGGTAAAACGTCACGGATTTGCAAGCCTTGATCGTTGGCGCGAATACGCACCCCGATTCCCGACACTTTGCCCGACTGGCGCAAGCGTTGGTCGAACATTTGTTGTTCGTCGTAAAAACGGGTGTATTTATCGGTACGGCGCAACATGCCTTTGATGGCATCGGCACCCATTTTTTCGGGATTGGGCTCCTCCACGTAATTGTTCAGCACCTGTTCCATAACGCCGGCAATCATTTCCATTTGACGCCCCCATTCGAAATAATTACCGGTTTGCTGCGCGCGAGCGGAGGAAAATACTAGCATAATGGAAAAAAGAAAAAACCGGATTTTCATATGCTTGAAAATATTTATTTTTATCAAAGATATGAAAAGCGAAAATTATACCGAACTGAGCCCGGAAGAACTTTTCTATTTGATGGCGCTTACACGGGTACAGCGCTTGGGAAGTGTGGGTATTCGTAAATTGTTGCAACAATTCGGCAAGGCACAAGAAGTTTTCCGTGCTTCCTTGAAGGATTTGGCCGAAATAACGGGCACCTTGATTGCCGAAAATATCAAAATTTTCGACGATTTTCATTTGGTGGAAAACGAATTGAAGGTATGCGAACGCGAAGGCATCGACATCCTGCATTGGTTTCATCCGGAATATCCTTTTCGCCTCTTGCATATTTCCGATTCGCCTGTTATCCTGTTTCGCAAAGGAAACGGCGGACACCCCCACAACCGCATGATGGCCGTGGTGGGCACGCGCAAGATGACTCCTTACGGCAAACAGTTTATCGAACAATTTATCCGCGATTTAGTGCCGTATAATCCCGTAATTGTCAGCGGATTGGCCTACGGCGTAGACATCGAGGCACATAAACAGGCCATGGCCAACGGACTGATTACGGTGGCCGTGTTGGGTACCCCGGTCCATAAGGTTTATCCCGGCGTCCATCAAGCCGAAGCCGACGAATTGCTCCGGAAAGGCGGCGCCATTTATAGCGAAACATGGTCGTCGGAAAAGATGGACCCCAATTTTTTCCTGCGGCGCAACCGTATTGTGGCCGGCATGACCGAAGCCACGGTGGTGGTGGAATCGGCGCGAAAAGGTGGTGCCTTGACCACGGCCGAAATGGCCTTGTCCTACAACCGCGATGTGTTTGCCGTGCCGGGACGCACTACGGATACATATAGCGAAGGAACCAACCACCTGATCAAAACCGAAAAAGCACGCATGCTCACCGGCGTGGACGATTTGGTTTGGCATATGAATTGGCCGAAACCCGAAGAAGAAAACAAACGCCGACCCGTACAACGCAACCTGTTTCCGGAATTGGACGACGACGAACGCCGCCTTATGACTTTTTTGGCCGAACGGGGTGCTTCACACGCGGATGTATTGGCCGTGGAATTGAATTGGCCGGTGTCGAAAGTCAACAACGTATTGTTGATGTTGGAACTCAAAGGCGTGGTGCAAGCCCTGCCGGGACGTAAATACGAATTGGTATAACGGTTTCCAATAAATCGTTTTTTTAAATCTCTCCATGACAATCGTAATAATCTTGGGAAAAAAATAAGAATTTCAAGCAACCTGATGGTTTGTTACAAATTCTTTTAAAGGAAATTGAAGAAAGGGGAAATCGAAGATCGTTAATGATATGTTTTCGGCATCAATCTTCCAACACATGGCCCACCACCACCCAGGCGGCGCCGGCCTCGAAATATTGATGTACCCGGCTTATGCTTCGGATACCGCCACCCACTATGACGGGAATATCCACCGCCCGGCTAACCTGTTCCACCACTCCGGTCGGCACGGGACGCACGGCTCCGCTACCGGCTTCCAAATACACCGCCCTCATGCCCATATATTGCCCCGCCAAGGCCGTGGCCGTAATCAGACCCGGTTTGTCGGCGGGAAGCGGAAGACTTTGCGTAACATATTGAACCGTGGTAACACGTCCGCCGTCCACCAAGAGATAGGCCGTGGGAATCACGTCCAAGCCCGATTGACGGATAAACGGCGCCGCCTTCACCTGCTGACCCGCCAAATACTCGGGATTGCGTCCCGAAAGCAGGCTCAGAAACAAAACGGCATCGGCACGGCCGTCCAACTGCGCATAATCGCCGGGAAAAAGAATCACGGGAACCGGAACATGTTTTTTCAAGGCCTCCACCAAGGGACCCACCGGCCGGCGGTATAAGAAACTGCCGCCCACCAACACCACGCCCGCTTGCCACCGGCTTGCCTTTTCCCACCATTGCGGCACATCCTCCGGAAGCAATTTATCCGGATCGGCCAAAGCCGCCAAACGGTGCTCGTTCTTTTGTATCCACGCCATAAAAAAGCTATCTTTGTCAGGTGCAAGATACTAATATTCGCATACAATCTCAATGGACCGACATCTTCGGCCGCATGATCCGCCGCGAGCGCTTCCCGCATACATTGTTGCTGGAAGGACGCGACGGCTACGGCGTGTTGCCCGCCGCCCGCCAAGTGGCCGCCGAACTCATGTGCCGGGACGACACCGAATGCCGCCGCAAACTGGCCAAACACCTTCATCCCGACCTGCGCGAAGTGTTTCCCACCGCACCCGTGAAAGGAATTAAAAACCCGGTACATTCGGCTTTCTACGACATATGGAACGATTTTACGGACCGGCATCCCTTCGGTTCCTATAACGACTGGATGACATTTGCCGGCGCCGACAACAAACAAGGCATCATCCGCGTGGCCGACGCCGAGGAAATCGAACATATGGCACCGCTGTATCCTTCCTTGTCGCCCGTAAAGGTATTTATCCTTTGGCATGCCGAAAAAATGAACATCAGCACGGCCAACAAAATGTTGAAATTGCTGGAAGAACCGCCGGATCACACCTATTTTATCCTCACCACCGACGATGCCCGCCGCATATTGCCCACCATTTATTCACGTACCCAACATTTCACCCTGCCGCCGCTGCGTCCCGAAGAAATGAAAAAATATTTGCTCGAAGTGTTTCCCGGCCGAGGAGCGGAAATCGATACGGTGGTACGTGCCGCCCGCGGCGATATGAACGAAGCCCTCAAACTCCTGGAAGAAGGCGATCCCTACACCCGCCACAAGGATTATTTCGTCCGCTGGGTGCGTGCGGCCTATTCGGCCCGGAGCAAGCCTTCGGTGATCAACGACTTGGTGGCATGGTCGGAAGAACTGGCCGCCGAACCGCGCGCCTTTCAAAACGAATTCTTGCGGTTTGCCATGGAAGTCATCCGCCAAAGCACCTGGGAAAATGAAGGTACGAATTTGGCCTACCTGCGCTTCGACGACCAAGGATTCCAACTCGGCAAATTCGCGCCCTTCGTCCACCGTGCCAATCGCGAAGCCATGTACCGCGAACTCAACGACGCTCTTGTACACCTGGCGCGCAACGCCAATCCCAAATTGGTGTTTATGGAATTGGCCCTGCGCATGACCCGGCTTTTACACGCACCAAAAAACTGATATGTTACACAAAAAAATACACTTGGTTCTGTCCGGTGGTGCCGCCCGCGGCATTGCCCACCTCGGCGTAATGGACGAACTCACGGAACGCGGTTACGAAATCGTCTCCGTGGCCGGCACCTCCATGGGAGCCCTTACCGGCGGCGCTTTGGCGGCGGGACGTCACCGCCACCTGCGGGATGCGTTAATGAATCTGCATGTTACCGAAATGATCAAACTGCTGGACTTTACCGTCCGCTATCCCGGCCTCATCAAAGGCGAAAAAATCATGAAATGGCTCTCACCCTACCTGCCAGGCAAGGACATCACCCGCCTGGAAATGCCTTTTACGGCCATGGCCGCCGACATTCGCCACAAAACCGAAGTGGCTTTCACCTCGGGTCCCTTGCCCTTGGCCGTGCGCGCTTCCAAAAGCATTCCCTCGGTGTTTACACCCGTGGAGGACGGCGACCGCGTGTTGGTGGACGGCGGCGTGCTCAACAATTTTCCTTTGGACAGGGTAAAGGCCACGGACCACACTTCCGTGGTAGGAGTGTGGGTGAATGCCGATGTGCCTTGCGACGAGGCGATTCGCCGCCAATTGCCCCAAAAGCCCGTTCCCGAGCCGGGACCCAAGTTGCATATGCGCGACGTGGTCATCGAATCTCTCCATATGATGATGCGCCAAAACACCGCTCGCCTCATTCACGATAATCCGCCGGACCTGCTCATCCGGATTCCTTACCGCCTGGCCCGTTTCTACGATTTCCACAAAGCCCACTACATTTACCGCGCCGGCCGGTTGTATGCGGCCAAGTATTTGGAGCAAACCAGAGCTTAATTTTTGTTTCAAATTTACGGGACGCCTCCGGAACCCCTTTCCAGCTTCAAGGAGCAAGGAGAAAGGCCAAAGGTCAACGTGCCGGCAGGGTAAATAGAGGATGCAGCAATAAACGGCAATCGTACTTTTACCTTGCTCCTTTTCCCTTACACCTTCCCAAAGGGTTTCCTTCGGCGGCTCCGGGAGCCCTCGTGCGCGGGACGATGCCCTTGCACGGGTCTCCCTTCGCACCGGGGGAGCCG
>JAADEB010000146.1 GCA_013153655.1 Chlorobiota bacterium | reverse complement strand
GGGTGTATAATCCGGTGATTTTGAAGCGTTTTACCCTGGCTTGGAAGGCGGCGGAATGGTTGCCTTATGCTTTGTTGCAATACCGGCAATATGAGATGGAGAAAGGGAAAAAGTTTGTATATCCCATGCCTATTTACCGCAAATTGACCTCGGAGGCGGAACAAAACGACTGGTATGCGGCGGCCGGACGTCCCGTTTTTGAAAACTACATGAACGGCATTCGCCGGGAAGCGCTACCCGGCATTGAAGCACCGTACGGATTCGGCGTGATGAAAAATACGGGATTGGTGGACGTGAAGGGGTTGTTGGACACCCTGGCCGAAGATTTGACGGCCAAACGACTGTTGATACGTGAACGATTCGTTCATGAAAAATTAAAAACAAAAGAAAATTATGTGGAATACGAAGGCATACGGGCGCGGCGCATCGTGTTTGCCGAAGGATACGGCCTCAAACACAACCCCTTCTTCGGACACCTGCCACTGATGGGCACCAAAGGCGAAGCCTTGACGGTGGAACCGGCGGAAAAACCCGGCGGCATCGTCAAATCCAACGTGTTTATGGCACCCGTTCCCGGCAGCCGGGCCTATTTGGTGGGGTCCACCTACAATTGGACCGACAAAAGCCTGACCCCCACACGGGAAGCGCGCGAACATTTGCTGGAAAAATTCCGGGGGCTTTATCAAGGGGATTTTGAAGTCACCGGACAGCGGGCGGGTATTCGTCCCACGGTGAAGGACCGCCGTCCGCTTCTGGGCCGGCATCCCCGTCATGCGAATTTGTTTGTGCTGAACGGCATGGGGACGCGCGGGGTGATATTGGCGCCGCGGAGTGCCAAGATATTGTTCGATTATATGGAATTCGGCATGGATTTGCCGGCGGAGATGGATATCCGGCGGTTTTCAGACGGTTAGGCGGCGAAAAATTTCTTCCAAGCCGGTTTTTTTGATTTCGAAACGCAGGATTTTGAGTCCTTCGCCTACGGCCCAATCGAAGATGGCCGAACGCATGTCCCTGTCGCCTTCGAATTGCAATTCCCACAGGTTGCCGCCGAGATTTTCCCAATGCAGGATGCCGGGAAATTGTTTCCACCAGCGATCCTCGATGGCGGTATCGAATTCGACATGAATGATTTGGCGTCCCGTTTCGAGTTTATCCAAAGGTGTATCGAGACGGATACGGCCCCGGTAGAGGATAAGCACGCGATGGGCCATTTGTTCCACTTCCTGCATGATATGGGTGGAAAGAAGAATGCTCGTGGTGCGGCCCAGTTGTTTGATGAGTTCACGAATTTCGACCAATTGATTGGGATCGAGGCCGGTGGTGGGTTCATCCAGGATAAGCACGGAGGGTTTGTGGATAATGGCGGCGGCCAATCCCACGCGTTGGCGGTAGCCTTTGGAGAGTTGTCCGATTCTTTTGTGCCGTTCGGGCGTGAGGCCGGTTTGTTCGATCACCTCGTCGATGCGGGAGGCGGGTACCCCGTAGAAGCGGCGTACAAAATCCAAATATTCGCGCACATACATATCGGGATATAAAGGATTATGTTCGGGCAAATAACCTATGCGGCGTCGCACTTCCATGGGATGTTGGCGTACGGAATGGCCGTCGATCAGTGCATCACCGGCATCGGGCCTTAGAAAGGTGGTAAGAATGCGCATCAGCGTGGTTTTGCCCGATCCGTTGGGACCCAACAATCCCACGATTTGTCCGCGTTCCACACTGAAATCGATATCGTCCAAAACCAATTGCCGGCCGTAGGATTTGCGGATATGCCGTGCTTCGATCAACATCAGTCTTCGGATTTAAAAAACAAACGTATCCATTCTCTCGCCTTGCCGGCTTCACGGGCGGGCACCTGGACGGGAATATTTTCCCCAATCACGTCCCGCATGGGTAATTCGTCTTCGCCGGTTTCCTCCCCGTCTTCGGGCAAATCGACATAAACTTTCAGGCCTTGGCTTTCCAAAAATTCCTTCAAGGCCAATGCTTCCTCTGTGCTTTCGCATAAGCAGACGGTTTCCCAATTAAAAAAATCATCGGCCAAAGCCTTGGCTTTTTCTACTTCGGAGGACGGCACTTGCACTTCGAGGCGTGAAAAAGGCAGGTCGGGAAAGATGCTGTCGGTACCTTGACCTTTTACAAAAACGGAAATACCCCGGCTTTCGAGAAAAGATTTGAGCAGGAAGGCCTCCTCCTCGCTGGTTGTTTTCCATATGGTTACCCGGTGGTTCATGGTTGCTGTTTTTCAGGATTCGTATAAGGAAAGGATTTGACGGGCATGGTCGGAGGTTTTGACCTTTTTGATCACATGTTCGATACGGCCTTCGGGGTCGATGATAAAGGTGGTTCGGTGAACGCCTTCGTATTCGCGGCCGTACATTTTTTTCTTTCCCCAAATGCCGTAGAGCCGGACGATTTCTTTATTTTCGTCGGCGATAAGATCGAAGGGGACCCGGTATTTGTCATGAAATTTTTTCTGACGCTCCACGGGATCGGGGCTCACGCCCAAGACTTCGAAACCTTTGGAGCGAAGCAAATCGTAGTTTTCGGCCAAGTTGACCGTTTCCTTGGTGCAACCTGCGGTAAGCGCCTTGGGATAGAAATAAAGAATCAGGCGTTTGCCTCGAAAATCCTCCAAGCTTACGGGTTTACCGTCCTGATTGATACCCGTAAAGACGGGTGCCGGATCGCCGGGTTTGAGATGCGTCATGAGACAAGATTTTTATTCAAATTTACATTAATTTTTCGAGAGAGACCCGGTTTTGTAACAGAGAAAAAGTCGAAAATCAACGGATGATACTTGCAGTGGTATCATAAACAAAACCTTGGGGACGTATCAAGTCGAGCACCGTGGGATACAGGAAATCCGTCGTAAGACTGTCCTTGGCATGGGAGCGCATTCGTTCGACCCATGCGGGATGTTTTTCGGCAAATTTCGATGTAAACCAAATCAAGGCCGCCGGATGAGTAGCCGCTTTGCCGTGGCGTGCATGCAACCAGAGCCCGTCTTCTCCTAAATTTTCGCCATGATCGGATAAAAACACAACGAGGGTATTATCGCCGGGAGAAATATCCCGTATAAGCTTCGTCAGGAAATAATCGAAATACAATACGGTGTTGTCATAAGAATTGATCATTTCCCCGGGGGTATTGGACGGGATGAATTTGCTTTTTATCACCGGTTTGAAACGTCGAAAGGCCGGAGGATAGCGGTTTTCGTACCACCAATGACTGCCGATCATATGCAAGGTAATCAACCGATAATCCTTTTTGCGGTAAAAGTCGCGGAATACGGGAAGCAATTCTTCATCCTTTTTTTTCATAAAACTGTATGAATCGCGCATGGAATCGATCAATACTTTGCGTGTATTTTCATCGATAAAGATGGCGTAACTTTTTTCGGGGGTTTGGTTGCCTATCCATACGCTTTTCAGTCCCGCCCGGCTTGCCACGGTATAGATGGAATACAAAGGCGGATGAATTTGCCGGTCGTTAATGGATTGGTTGGTCAGAATCTGAGGCAGGCTTATACCCGTATAGGTCAAAGGCGTGTAAACCGTTTTCAGGGAAATCAAGTTAGGCATGGTATCCAAATGCGGCGTAGTGGGCCGGCTATATCCGTTCAGGTGTAAATGGTCGGCACGGAGGCTTTCACCCAAGACCAATATAATACGCAAGTCGTCTTCCATGCCGGGAATAATATGCTCCGTTATGTTGTCAATATGCACTTCGGGTTTTTGGAAATAATTATATACACCCCAAGTCAAATTATAAGGCATTCTGCTTATTAAAGTATTGGGACGATAAGCTTCGGTTAGATTAAACAAAAGCAAGGCGGCCAAAATCCACGCAAAAACAAACCACGGCTGTTTTTCATAAAGCCGGTGTTTATGATAGTACCATTCCAAACCGGCTATTACAAGCAGGATCAAAAGAACATAGACCACAACGGGACCGGAAATAAGGTCGGCAACGATATCCGGTTTGGTTTCCATAGTAGCCTTAATGATGGCATCCGTAGGAGCGATTCCCATGGAATAAACCCCGAAAGCAAACAGAGCATACAGAAAAAACAATACGGGAAAAACCACCCGGAAAAGCCATTTGTTCAAAGTCAAAATATAGGCAAATCCGGCCACGGTAAATTGAAGAATAAGGAAATGAATACCGTAGTAAACATAATCCTTTGGTGCATATAAAGGCAAGCGGACATAGGACGAAAACGTAATCATCGCCGCAATCGCCAGATTCAGGAGCAGGTAGAAAACAATACGGTGCTTATGTTTTTTTATACTTACCATTGAGAACGGGGAAATATTTATCAATCAAATAAATAACCGGAATCATCAAAATAATCTGCACTATGGCATAGAAAAACTTTTCCCATTCGCTAAACCGGAAAACGGTGTATCCCAACACTACGGCCAAAAATAATTTAATAGCCGTCATAGCGCGCAATTGCATGGCCAAAACAGGAATGGTATGTCGTCCGAGGTAATTCAGGAAAGAAATGTTTTTTACATATTTAAATAGTAATAAATAGAACAACGAGCCCACTATTCCGTTGAAAATAAACCAAACGACATTTCCGTACTGGGATCTGTACATATCTACTTTGTCATTGAAATAAAACAATCCGTAATGCAATAATCCCAGAATAATAATTCCGGTCAAGGTCCGCTTGCGGTCAAGTTGAAGAAGATAAGGATAGATATAATAGCCGAAAGCATAAAACACCAAAGCCACCAATGCCACATCCAAGCTCCAAGGATATTTTACCGGATAAATGCGCGGAAGCATAAAACCCAGAACAATCAACATAATCAAAACAGCAAATTGCCAGGATTTATGACGAATTTTCCTCACCAATCCGAAGAAGATAAACGTATTGAAAATAGCCAATAAAAACCACATGGGAATGCCCCAATCCATGTATTCCATACCGCCTTGCCCGTAGAAAATACCAATAAAATTTTTCTTTACGCTCAAATGATGTGCCGCGCTGTCACCGAATTTCCGGCCCACCAACCACCAAAACAAAAACAACATTCCCGCCCATAAAAAATAAGGAACCACCAAAGCCTTGAAACGCTTTTTGATATGTCGCCAATCCATGTTTTCGGGATGAAAAAAGCCGGCAATCATAAAAAACAACGGCATGTGAAAACTGTAAATGTATTTTTCGGTAACGGGAAAATTATGTCCGTAAACTACCAGAAATATTCCGAATCCTTTGGCCACATCAATCCATGGAATACGTTGTCGGGACATCATTTGTATAATTTTTTTACTTAAAAACGGTTTTTGAAATTACACACAAATTTCGGAATGGCAAAACGATAACTCCTATAAGTTCCGGGTTAAAGTAAAGTATTCTTATTAGGAATATTAAGGAGCACAAAAAAGTCACCTTACAACTTGAACCGGCGAATAAACGGCTTTCGGATCGTTAAGATTTCTCCGCTTTCGTATAATCTCTGCTTAATCGATTCCGTCGCGAATGTTTTTTAAAGTATCGCGGATTGATGTTAATTCATCTATAAGGCGTTTTTTTTCCAGGATATAGCCTTTGCGTTTTTGCAATTGACGTTTGGCGCCTTCGATGGTGTATTTTTCTTCCCGAAGCAGGTAGCGGATGAGTTCCAGCAATTGGACGTCTTCGGGGCGATAGAGTCTTTCGTTGTTGCGTTTGACGGGACGGATTTGTTTAAATTCTTTTTCCCAAAAACGCAAGGTGCTGGGTTCTTCGCCGAGATATTCGGCCACTTCGCCGATGCGGTAATAAAGTTTGCCGGAAAGCATCAATCCAGGGATTGTTGGGCGGTTTTGGAGATTTCCATCAATTTTTCGTAATCCTCGGCATTGAGGTCACGATAGAAATAGTAGATGGGATTGACGGGTTTGCCCTTGTAGTGTACTTCGTAGTGGAGATGAGGTCCGGTGGACAATCCGGTGGACCCCACATAACCGATGATTTGGCCTCGTTTGACTTTTTGTCCCTTGCGCACCGCCATTCGGCTCATGTGTGCATAAACGGTTTCGTAGCCATAGCCGTGATCGATTTTTACATGTAGCCCGAATCCCGAACCGCGTCCGGCATAGGTGACCACCCCGTCGCCGGTAGCATAAATGGGGGTACCGGTTTTGGCGGTAAAATCCAATCCGTTGTGCGGACGCCAAATTTTCAGGATGGGATGAAAACGGCGTCCGAAACCGGAAGCCAGGCGTTTCAGGTCTTTGTTTTCCACCGGTTGGATGGCCGGAATATGCGAAAGGTATTTTTCCTTTTCCTTGGCCAGGCGAATCAGTTCGTCGAAAGATTGGGATTGGACCACCAGTTTTTTGGACAAAGCTTCCATTTTGCGGTTAAGACGGGTAACGGCATCTGCACTGAGGTCGTTCAGGTTGGCATCATCGGAACCTCCGTAACCGGCTTCGCGTACATCGTCGGGAATGGGCTCGGCTTCGAAGAGTAAGCGGTAAAGATTTTTATCGCGTTTTTGGATATTTTTGAGAACGGCCTCCAAATGATCGAATTTTTTATCCAGGACGGCCACGTGCAATTTCAAATCTTCGTTTTCACGTCTGAGAGCCAATTCGTCGGGAGTGTCGAAATAATGGGGTAGAATGAGGAAACCCAATACCATAAACACAACGCCGGCCGTAAGGAATACGAGAATTTCCTTCCAGCGGTTACGCTTTACGGGAATGTATTCCAGGGTTATGGGATCCAGTTCGTAGCGTTGTTTGCTCATGCCTTTGAATCGGAATTTGGGTTCCTTGGGGTTATAACGTAAATTTGTCCAGCAAAATTATAAAAAAATCAGCACATGCCCACAGCGAAAGAAATACGACAAAAATTTTTGGATTTTTTCGAAAAGAAAGGTCACAAAATCGTTCCCTCGGCGCCCATCGTCCTCAAAGACGATCCGACCCTTATGTTTACCAACGCCGGCATGAACCAATTCAAGGAATATTTTTTGGGCTACAAAGAGCCACCGTATAAACGCGTGGCCGACACCCAAAAATGCCTTCGTGTTTCGGGAAAACACAACGACCTGGAAGAAGTGGGCAAAGACACCTACCATCATACCATGTTCGAAATGCTGGGCAATTGGTCGTTCGGCGATTATTTTAAAAAGGAAGCCATTGATTGGGCTTGGGAACTGCTGGTGAAAGAATACGGTATGGACCCGGACCGCCTCTATGCCACCGTATTCGAAGGAGACCCGTCCGAAAACCTGGAAGCTGACGAAGAAGCACGAAAACATTGGCAAAAACATCTGCCCGACGACCGCATCCTCTACGGCAACAAAAAAGACAACTTCTGGGAAATGGGGGCCACGGGGCCCTGCGGACCGTCCAGCGAAATCCATATCGACTTGCGTTCCAACGAAGAACGTGCCAAAATTCCGGGAAGCGAATTGGTCAACAAAGACCATCCCGAAGTGATTGAAATTTGGAATTTGGTATTTATCCAGAACAACCGAAAAGAAGACGGAAGCCTGGAAAAATTGCCGCAACGGCATGTGGATACGGGCATGGGTCTGGAACGGCTGGTACGGGTACTGCAAGGCAAAAAGTCCAATTACGATACCGATCTTTTTCAACCCATCATCAAGGAATTGGAAATCATAACCGGTAAAAAATACGGTGAAGATGAAGCCACCGATGTGGCTTTTCGCGTGGTGGCCGACCATTTGCGGGCCGTAAGTTTTGCCATTGCCGACGGTCAGTTGCCGTCCAACACGGGTGCGGGCTATGTGATCCGGCGCATCCTCCGGCGGGCCATTCGCTACGGATACCAATTCCTGGGTATGGACAAACCGTTTATCCATATGCTGGTGCCCGTGTTGTCGGAAATGATGGGCGACGTGTTTCCCGAACTGCGCTCGCAGGAACGCCTGATTATGAGTGTGATTAAGGAAGAGGAACAATCCTTCCTGCGGACATTGGAGCAAGGGCTTTACCTGCTCAAACAAATGTTGGCACAATCCCAAGACAAGGTATTACCCGGCGCTAAGGCCTTCGAACTTTACGACACCTACGGCTTCCCGCCCGACCTGACCGCTCTCATCGCTTCCGAAGAAGGCTACCGGGTGGATATGAAAGGTTTCGAAGAAGAGATGGCCAAGCAAAAAGCACGTTCCAAAGCCGCCACCAAGCAGGAAACCGGCGATTGGATCGTTCTGCGGGAGGATGACAAAGAAGAATTTATCGGATACGACTACACGGAAGCCGATGTAAAAATCACCAAATACCGGAAAGTAAAAACACCCAAAGGCGAAGTTTATCAATTGGTCTTTAACCTCACACCCTTCTATCCCGAAGGCGGCGGGCAGGTAGGCGACCGGGGCGTATTGTTAGGAGCCGACGGCGAACCGGTTCATATTTTCGACACCAAAAAAGAAAACGACCTGATTATCCACTTGACCAAAAACCTCCCGCGCAATCTTCATCAAACTTTCCGTGCCAAAGTGGACAAAAAAGCCCGCGCCAATGCGGCGGCACACCACTCGGCCACCCACCTGCTCCATCAAGCCTTGCGCCACATATTGGGTGAGCATGTGCAACAAAAAGGTTCTTATGTGGGACCCGACAAATTGCGTTTCGACTTTTCGCATTTCTCCAAACTGACGGATGAGGAATTGAAACAAGTGGAAGATTTTGTCAACACCAAGATAGCCAAGCAATTACCCTTGGAAGAAAAACGCAACATGCCCTATAAGGAAGCCGTGGAAAAAGAAGGTGCCATGGCTTTCTTCGGCGAAAAATACGGCGATACGGTACGTGTGATTCGCTTCGGCGACCATGCCGAACTCTGCGGAGGAACGCATGTGGACAATACCAAGGATATTTGGCATTTTAAAATCCTCTCGGAAAGTTCGGTGGCCTCCGGTATCCGCCGCATTGAAGCCATTACGGCCGATGCCTTGAAGGATTATTATCAACAAGCCGACCGGCAATTGCAGGAAGTCAAAAAACGGCTTAAAAATCCGCCGGATGTGGTAAATGCGGTGGAACATCTTACCGAAGAAGTCCGGCAACTACGCAAGGAAAACGAAGCCTTGCGCAAGGACAAGGCCCAAATGCTTCTACAAAACATGAAGGACGAGGCCAAGCAAATAGGACCGGCCCGCTTTGTGGCCCGCAAAACCGATTTGGACCAAGCCAGCATCAAAGAATTACTGTTCCGCAATTTCGGTCAAACGGAGGATATGGTGGTCCTGTTGGCCACCGAAGACAAGGAAAAAGGCAAAGCCGGCCTCACCCTGTTTATCTCCAAACCCTTGACCGAAAAATACGGCCTGGATGCGGGACAAATCGTACGGGAAGCGGCCAAATTGATTCACGGAGGCGGTGGCGGGCAAAAATTCTTTGCCACGGCCGGCGGCAAAAATCCGGGTGGCATTCCCAAAGCGTTGGAACGGGCCGAAAAGATATTGAAGGAGAAATTATCTTAAAACTTTCGTAGATAAAAATATAATGCTATCCTCAATCTTTATGATCCGTCCAATACGCGACGGTAAACAGTGGTATATTTCCTAACGGCTTCTTCCCAAGTAAAATTCAAGCTCCAACGTTTAATTGCTTCGGTCCTGTCGTTTTCCTTAAAATCCTTTAAACCTTCGGCTAAAACACGGCGCATATGTTCCGGTGAAAAATTATCGAAATAATAAGCATATCCGCCACCAATTTCAGGAAGACTCGTATAACGGGAAAGAAATACCGGCTTACCCAAACGCATAGCTTCCACAGGGGGAAGGCCGAAACCTTCGGAAATGGATGGGAAAAGAAAAGCTTCGGCATTTTTCAAATACCAATACTTTTCTTTGTCCGTTACGGGGCCTATCAGGCTCACCCTGTCTTCCACACCATGTTTACGCGCTTCGCGCCGGATGGTATCGAGATAATCCGGGTCGGAATGAATGCCGGCAATCACCAATTCATAATCGGTGCCGGGTAAGAGGGCGGGCAACACGTGAAAATGTTTTTTATAAACCACTGTCCCCAATGTAAACAAAAAAGGACGCACCGGCCGGTAATGAGGACGATTAAAATCCGGAAATGTTTTCAACTCAACCCCGTTGTGAATAACCGCAATTTCTTTGCCCCGTGTATTTAAATATTGTTCAATATCATTTTTTACATAATGGGAAATAGCAGTGATCTTATCGGCCCTGTCAATGATTTTTTGCATCCGATTTAGGAATCGCCGCTTTTCGTCGCCGGGCATATCCGTGTAAAGAAAATTTAAATCGTGAATGGTATATACAAATTTAATTTTCCCCTTTGGCACGAATTTGGTCAACTGCCAAGTGGCATGCCATAAATCATATTTCAAATCTTTATACAAAAAAATCTTGTCCATCCATTTCCGGGAAACACTTTTTAAATGTGACGGCAACTTGACGCCGGGATATTTAAAAAAAGTAAAATCGAATTCGTTGCCATAATATCTATAAAGATTTTCGGCCAAATGCAATGAAAAATAATATAAACCCGTAAAGGGCTGCTTCATCCTCTCCACCTCTATCATCACCGCAGGCTTATGCCGTTCGGGACGAGGATATATCTTGGGAAGATATTTTTTCATAAAAAAATTAACCGTTTTCTTATTGGGATAGTAATGTACAGGAAAAATCCATAATGGCAAAATGCAGACTTTATGTCCGTCTTATATTCCGCGAACCTTTTCTTATAAAGGCTTTGTAAGAATTTAATATCTTGCGTTCATTAAAATAATAATATGTATCCTCGCAAAAGCAGATCGTGGAAGCCGCTAGTAGCTTATTTAAAGAAAAAAGGCTTGGAAAATAAATTTTTTATCGGTCCGGAGGTATTGTTATATGAGTTTCCCAAAGTTTTACCCTATCAAATTTTAAAACATATCCGCCTACAAGATTATGATTTGGAATATGTGGTTTTTCATAAAAAACAACCCGAGGACATGACCAATGAATTTTTGGATATGATTAAGGAAGCCTACAAACCCGTATGGGCCAATCATATGTTTGTGGTGTTCAAAAAACATCCTTCCAAAGTCGAAAAGCTCAAAGCACTGAAATATGCCTTATTCACAAAGATTCGCTGGAAAAAATATTACAAACCGGCCAAAGAAGGAAAAACGGGAATTTTGATCACTACCTATAACCGCCCCGCTTTCCTGGAAAAACTTTTAAAAAGATTGGAAAACCGGAAAGAGGAAATCGTTGTGGTAAATGATGGTTCCGATACAAAATTCCGGGAGCATTATGAGCACATTAAACGGGATTTTCCAAAAATTGTTTTTATCGATAATCCGAAAAACATGGGATTGGTTTATTCCCTCAATATGGGTTTCGCCTATTTTCTGGCCGACCCGGATACCGAATGGGTGCATTATTTTCAGGATGATGTGGTTTTTGATAATAAATTATTCGAACAAACCGCCAAGGTAGCCGATAAGGATCAATTTCCCGTGGTAACGGGTCTGCAAAGGGAGCCTCATAAAGTTTTCGGAAAAGAAACGATCAATGGAATCGAAGTGTTATTGCTTCGGTCGGCGCCGGCTCATCATTGGTTAATCCATCGTCAATATTTAATGGATAATATGCCTATTCCCAATCCTTATCCCGGCGCACCCAAACCCGACGGTGGACGTCCCGGTCAAGGTTCGGATGCGGATTGGTGGTTACTGTCCTGGTCGCCTAAATCCATCGTAAAAAGAGGAGGCTATATTGCGGCCATACCGGATTTGGTTCGTACGGACATGAATCCGAAATGGTCCACTTGGGCAAAATAAAGAGGACTTATCAAACGGCATTAGTCCACTGGGGATAACATCAAAAATATAGCGGTGTAACGGCTTTCTTTCCATCTTTCGTTTACAATCCCAAGCATATTCTTTATCTTTGTTTGAAATTAGCATCCCCATGGACCTCAACGGCAAAAGCATCCTCATCACCGGCGGCACCGGTTCGCTCGGTAAACAACTGACCAAAAGAATTTTCAGCCAATTCCCGGACATAAAACGCCTGGTGATTTTCTCCCGCGACGAACAGAAGCAGTACCAAATGGCCCAGGATTATCCCAAAGACCGCTATCCGGCCATTCGCTTCTTCATCGGCGACGTGCGCGATGCCGGCCGCCTTAAACGCGCCATGGAAGGCATCGACATTGTGATTCATGCCGCCGCCATGAAACACGTGCCCATAGCCGAATATAATCCCATGGAAGCCGTCAAAACAAACGTGCTCGGCGCCCAAAACGTCATCGACGCCTGCCTGGCCAACAACGTGGAAACCGTAGTGGCCCTCTCCACCGATAAAGCCGCCGCACCCATCAACCTCTACGGCGCCACCAAACTCACTTCCGACAAACTCTTTATCGCCGCCAACAATATCCGCGGCAAACGGCCCGTCAAATTCAGCGTGGTACGCTACGGCAACGTCATGGGTTCCAACGGCTCGGTGATTCCTTTCTTCTACCGCAAACGCCACAGCGGCGTCCTGCCCATTACCGACAAACGCATGACCCGGTTCAACATCTCCTTGGACGAAGGTGTCAATCTGATTTTCCACGCCATCGGTCATGCTTGGGGCGGCGAAATTTTCGTACCCAAAATTCCTTCCTATCACATCATGGAATTGGCCAAAGCCATTTGCCCGGATTGCCGCTACGAAGAAGTGGGTATCCGCCCCGGCGAAAAACTCCACGAAGAAATGATTACCTCCTCCGACTCCTTCTTCACCTACGACCTGGGAAAATACTACGCCATCCTGCCCTCCCAGCCCAATTTCGACCTGGATGCCTTTATCCGCCATTTCGACGCCAAACCCGTTCCGGCCGGATTTTCCTACAACTCCAAGGACAATCCCGAATTTCTGGACGCCG
>JAADEB010000101.1 GCA_013153655.1 Chlorobiota bacterium | reverse complement strand
CCCACGTGCGCATCTCCGACCGCGAAATCTATTCCGACCTCATTCCCTACGGCAAGGCCGATATGCTCCTGTCCATCGAACCCATGGAGCTTTTTCGCTACCTGCCCTATATGGCTCCGGATGCCGTGGTGGTGACCGACATCAACCCTTATATTAATATCCCCGACTATCCCGACGAAAAAGAACTGCGCCGCGCCATCGAACAATTTCCGCGCCACATCATCGTGGATGCCCGCGACATCGCCAAAAAAACCGGTAATATCCGCGCGGCCAACATCGTCCTGCTGGGTGCCGCCTCGCATTTCCTTCCCTTCGACGATGCCACCTTCGAGAAGGCCATCGCCCAACTCTTCGCCCGCAAAGGCGACCGCATTGTCCAAATGAATATCGACGCCTTCCACCGCGGCAAAGAAGCCGCCGCCACCGCCGCAGAATGATTCACGGCAAATTGTCCTAAACCGTGCATCAATGAGGGAAAAGGTCAAAGGAGAAAGGTTAAAGTGCGGTTTTTTTGACGGATGACCGGTGACCGGTGCTATCCCTCCGAAGATTAATACGGCTATCTGCTTGTATAAAGAACCAAGCGCCCGGGAATCTTGTTTTCGATAAACGGTTTTAACAAAAAGTAAAACCAAGATAATACAACTTCGCCCATTTCCGGGAGAAACAACGGTGTTATAACGGGAAATTTAACCGCTCCGTAAGAAAAAATGTTGTTTTATATGTAATTTTGTTATATGTCCTTTCATCCAAATTACCGAATCGAGTATTTGCCTGCAACGGGACCCGTTTTGGAATTACAAAGGCATCCGTTCAGGTTTTATACCTATATGATTATTTTTATTCCGTTTGTTTTGGCTTATGCGGTTATTCCGTTTTGGATGGCCCGGCATACCTTTCCCCATATTTTCCTGGCCGGATTGGCTTGGTTGCTTATGGGTATCGGCATTTTGTATATATATTATCGCTTTCTCAAATGTATGTACCGGTCTGTTCCCGGCTTACGAGTGGACACTACACATGACCGGTTGATATTTCGGCATGCACATTATCATTTAAACGAGCTGACCGAATGGGAATATTTTGCACATGAAGAACTCTCTTGTAGTCCCTTTTTTAAACTTTATGGTATACGAATGTATTTCCGGGATGGCACGCAGCGCTTCTTTCCCGATTTTTATTATACCAATTTGTGGATGATCAAGCAATTTATCGAGCAGAGAAAACAAGGTAAACCCTTTCGCCCGTACGTAATAAAAGGATTTCCGAAAAAAATTCCGCCGGGAGAACCTTTTACTTATTATGGACGCACTTATACTTCCTTCGAACATATCATTTCATGGATCTTTTTTGCGGTCTTCCTTTATTTGTTTATTCAAGCCGGCGACTCACCCCGTTCTTTTGTCAAAGAAATGATTGAAGCATTCCTTATGACGGTTTTTACTTATTTCATTTTCTGGAAAAATTTTTGGTATTTCGGCCTTTCTCCCCGTTTTTTGGTCATTCGTCATCTCCTGTTTCTTCGCAAACCGAAAATATATCCTTTGGAGACCATTCGTTTTATAGGTTGGCGTACTTTCGGAAGAGGATATCTGTTAATGGCTGTTTTTACCTCGGATTTTCGCCCGCATTGTTTGGTAACGGAAGGCATCCCGGAAAAGCAACGCCAAGCTTTAATCCAAGCCCTGCAAGAATCCGGAATTCCGGCGGAGGATTATTACATGTAAAAGATAGGTATATTGTGTCCTGTAAATACCACTCCATTTTTATTTGGAAATCAAAGAAAAAGTGATTTTTCTAAAATAATAAAATCAAAGTAACGTATAGACAAATTAAAGCTTTAAACAATCTTTTATTTGATGAATGGATTTTTCGAGTGTTTTTCGCGAAACGGAATAAATATTTTTATTCGTATAATCATAATTTTCATATGCTTGAATCAGCTTTTTTAGTTTAGGTATATGTTTTTGAGCCTTATCGCTTTCCCAAAAGTCGCATTTACCGGTAAGTATGCTGTTAAACAAATCTCCTTCATAGTATTTTGCTTCGATATAAATATCCTTTTTGTCCAAATAATCGAGTACAAACGGAATTAAAATGTCCGGTAATTCATTTTGGTTTAACATAAAATAAACATCCTCAATAGTGTATTTGTTTAACGGCAAATCATGTAAGCGATAAAAATTATAAATGACATATGAAGAATTATCCGGAGTGGGAATTTCTCCTTCCCATTGCTTCCTTGTAATTTGTGCCCATGACTTTTTTTCTTTCAACATCTCGTTTTATTTGTGAATTTACTAAAAAACCGTGATAAGCAACATAACGTGCTTTTTCCCTTTAAGAAATTAAAAAAACATACCACCCGCCCCAATCCCAAGCGTCCATTCCGGTTTTAAACCTTTTCGTTTACTTCGGAATAAAAGCCTTTGAAATAAATTTGACTAAAAAATTAGTTTAATTAAAAAATTAGTTGTATATTTGTATCGAAATAAATCTTTCGATTATGAAAACACTCACTCGTGCCGAAGAACAAATCATCCGCATCCTGTGGGAATTGGGTAAGGCAAGCGTAAAGCAAATCCGCGAGCGCATGCCCGATCCCAAGCCGGCCGTCAACACGGTTTCGACCATTGTGCGGATATTGGAAAACAAAGGTTTTGTGAGCCACGAAAAACAGGGACGCGGTTATGTGTATTATCCCTTGGTCCGCAAGGAGGAATACACCCGTTTCAGCCTGCGCAACCTGGTCAATCATTATTTCGACGGCTCGTTTAAGAACCTGGTATCGTTTTTTGCCCGCCAAGAGGATTTGGACGTGCATGAACTGGAAGAAATCCTCAACGAACTTCGCCAAAAACGCACATCATGACGGCTTACATATTGGAAGTATTGTTTTGGCAGGCCGTTTTTCTGCTGTTGTATCGCCTGCTGCTCAGGCGCGAAACCTTTTTTAGGTTCAACCGCCTCTACCTGCTCCTGACACCGGCTTTGTCCTTCGTGTTGCCTCTGATGCGTTGGCCGGTACCCGCGTCCGTGGAGCGCTGGACGGTACATTTGCCGGTGGTGCTATTGGACGGTTTGGTGCCCGCGAAGGAAACCGCCGTGCCTGCGCCTACGGCCCTTTCGCCTTGGTGGCTTCTCTATGCCTTGGGTGTGGCGGTGTCCCTATGGTTTTTTGTTCGTTATTTGTTGCGCCTGCGCAGGATGATCCGCCGGAATCCCGTGTTGGATTTTCCCGGCTACCGTGTGGTGTTGTTGCCTTCGCCCCATGAAGCTTTTTCGTTCCTGCGCTACATTTTCATGGACCGCCGCCTCTACGGCACCGAATTGGGACGCCATATCATCCAGCATGAGCGGGTACATATCCGCCACCGCCACAGTTGGGATTTGCTTTATCTGGAAATACTCAAAATTCTGTTTTGGTTCGATCCGTTTTGGCGGTTCTTTCGTCGCGAATTGAAGTTGGTTCACGAGTACACCGCCGATGCCGTAATGGTGCAACGTTTGGGAGCCGAAACCTATTTCAACGCCGTGCTGCAAGAGACTTTTCGCATGCCGGATTTCCGCTTTGTCAATTCCTTTTTTATTCATAAACACTTAAAACAACGCGTTATGATGCACCAACAAAACACCTCCGTGATGCGCGCCCTGGCCGAATGGCTTATCCTGGGTCTGGTCGTGCTGTTGATCGCCGCAGGCATTCAGGCCTGTAAGAATAGTCCCGCTCCCATGAGCGAAACCGTTATCAATGACGAACAGTTGGAAGAATTGGTAAAAAATGGCCAATTGGACAAAATCCAAATCGATCGAAAAGCCAATTTTATCCGGATTATTACAAAAGACGGGAAAAAATACCGCTACTATCGCACCCCGGAAGAGTTATCAAATAAACTATCCGATGGTAGAGCATCCACATTTGTAATAGATACGATAGTAAACCCTGTTTCCAGGCAGGACACGGGAAATGACGATATGAAATTTGCCGTTTATCCCGGTTGCGAAAGTGAAGACAATACCGGTTTGCGCAAATGTTTTTCGGAAAAGATATCGAATTTTTTTGTTGAACATTTGGATAGAAAATTATTGGAGTCCACCGGAAAAAAAGGAGATTTGATAAAAATTCTGGTTGTTTTCAAAATCGATGAGGACGGAAATGCGAAAGTTATCCGTATTCAAGCACCGTCCGAAAAAGCAAAACAAGAGGTATTACGGGTAGTCGAAATGCTGCCGCATATGCAACCGGCCACACGAAACGGACAACCGGTGGAAATTACTTATACCCTACCTATTTTTGTACGTGTCAAGTAGATTAAGGTGTATTATTCTTTTTCAGGATTGGCGCCGCCCCTTCGGGGCGGCGCCTTTCATGTAGAATTTATTGAGAATAGGTAACAAACAGCTTAACAATTTGTATTCATTTCCCCACCAAACGCCGGTAGGCATTTCGCGCCGCCGATTCCTCGGCTTTCTTTTTCGAAATGTTGCGGCCGTGGCCTACCGTCTTGCCGTCGATCAGGAATTCGCTGTGGAAAATCTCGCGGCCCTCGCGCGTGGTTTCCGGCCGGGTACGAAAGGCAAAACGCTTGTGCCGTTTTTGTGCCCAGCCGATCATATAACCCTTGTAGCTCGAAATTTGGCGTTGAATCTTGCGCATATTCACCGCCGAACGAATCACACGGTCCAGCACGAATTGCCGCGCCCGCTCGAAACCTTGGTCCATATACACCGCCCCGGTCAAGGCTTCCACCAGGTTGCCTTCCACATCGCGGCCGTATTGTCCGCGGTGGCGTTTCGGCAGGAAATCACGGAGCCGCCACTTACGGCCGATTTCGTTCAGGTGGCGCCGGCTTACCAGTTTGGCGCGGATTTCGGTAAGTTCGCCCTCGTTCCGTTCCGGGTATTTGCGAAAAAGATAATCGGCGATGATGAGCGACAATACCGAGTCGCCAAGGAATTCCAAGCGTTCGAAATTGTAGGAATTTCCCTTGCGGTCGCGCAGGTTAAAGCTCGGATGGGTAAAGGCTTTTTCGTACCAACGTATGTCGCCGGGTTCGAATCCCAGGATTTTTTTCAAGCGTTGGCGAAAGGCTTCTTCTTCGCCGGAAGCGGATTCCGGTTTGCTCTTGAAGCGCGACCAAAACCTGTGGAAAATCGATTTATTCAAATTTCTTGAAAATCACCGAAGTGTTGTGACCGCCGAATCCGAAGGTGTTGTTCAAGGCGTAACGCACTTCCCGTTCCTGAGCTTTGTTGAACGTAAAATTCAGCTTGGGATCGATTTCCGGATCGTCGGTAAAATGGTTGATGGTGGGAGGGATAAGGCTTTCGTTGATAGCCAGAATGGTAGCGATGGATTCCACGGCACCGGCGGCCCCCAGCAGGTGGCCGGTCATGGATTTGGTGGAGCTGATGTTGAGCCGGTAAGCATCCTCGCCGAACACGTTGAGGATGGCTTTGGCTTCGGCCAGGTCGCCCAGCGGTGTGGAGGTACCGTGCACGTTGATGTAGTCGATGTCGGCGGGTTGAAGGCCGGCGTCCTGCAAGGCCAATTTCATCACCTTGGCGGCTCCTTCGCCTTCGGGATGAGGTGCCGTCATGTGGTAAGCGTCGGCATTGAGGCCCGCTCCCACGATTTCGGCGTAGATTTTGGCGCCGCGTTTTTTGGCGTGTTCGTAGTCTTCCACCACCAACACGCCCGCTCCTTCGCCCATGACGAATCCGTCTCGGTCCTTGTCGAAAGGTCGCGAAGCGGTTTCGGGATCGTCGTTGCGGGTGGAAATGGCACGCATGGAACTGAATCCGCCCACGCCCACGTCGGTTATGGCCGATTCCGCGCCGCCCGTTACAATCACATCCGCCTTACCGAGCAATATCAGGTGATAAGCATCGATGAGCGCATGCGACGAGGTGGCGCAAGCCGACACGGTGGCATAGTTGGGACCCGTGTATCCGTACTTGATGGACACCAGCCCCGAGGCCATGTCGGGAATCATTTTGGGAATCAGGAAGGGACTGAACCGCGGACGGCGCCCGCCGGCAATGTAACCTTCCACTTCCTTTTGAAAAATATTCAAGCCCCCGATACCGGATCCCAGGATCACGCCCACACGCTCCTTGTCGACGGCCGCCTCTTCCAAACCCGCATCGGCAATGGCTTCGTCCGAAGCCACCAACGCGTATTGGATAAAATGATCGGTCTTGCGAATGGTGCCGCGATCTAGAAAATCCGCCGGGTTGAAATCTTTTACTTCACAGGCAAAACGAGTCTTAAAGGCGGAAGCATCGAACTTCGTTATCGGACCCGCGCCGCTCTTACCCGCAAACAAATTTTGCTTGAAAGCGGACATATTATTCCCGATAGGAGTCAATGCTCCCATGCCCGTTATGACGACTCGTTTTTTGTTCATCCGTTGATTATTTGCCGGACAGGTGTTTTTCGATGTATTCGATGGCTTGGCCTACGGTTTGGATTTGTTCGGCCTGATCGTCCGGAATTTGAATGTCGAATTCTTTTTCGAATTCCATGATCAATTCCACGGTGTCGAGGGAGTCGGCTCCCAAGTCGGTGGTGAAGTTGGCGTCGTTGGTGATTTCGGTTTCGTCAACGCCCAATTTTTCCATAATAATGGCTTTTACGCGAGATGCAATGTCAGACATAGTCTTATGTTTTATGGGTTATTTTGGTGGCAAAAATAGGTTTTTTTATAAATATACAAATTTTGTACATCATTTTTTATGCCATTTTTCAATCCACGTGCTTATGCGCATGATAGGAGGAGCGCACCAAGGGACCGCTTTCCACATGGCGGAAGCCCATTCGGCGCGCCACCCGTTCGAAGTAGGCAAACTTGTCGGGATGTACGTATTCGGCTACGGGAAGCAACTCGGGTTTGGGTTGCAAATACTGTCCGATGGTCACGATATCGGTCCGGACGCGGCGCAGGTCTTCCAGGGTTTCCAGCACGTCGTCGTCCGTTTCGCCCAGGCCCAGCATGATGCCCGATTTGGTGCGGCGGATGCCGTTTTCCTTCAAATATTGCAGTACGAACAGGCTGCGGTCGTACTTGGCTTGGATGCGCACTTGGCGGGTGAGGCGGCGTACGGTTTCCAGGTTGTGCGACACCACTTCCGGCGCCACTTCGATGATGCGGTCCAGGATTTCCGGTTTGCCTTGGAAATCGGGAATAAGGGTTTCCATGGTGATGCCCGGATTGTATTCCCTCACCTTGCGGACGGTTTCCACCCAATGGCCTACGCCCAGGTCAGGCAAATCGTCGCGGTCCACCGAGGTGAGCACCGCATGGCGAATCTTCATCTTGCGGATGGCATCGGCCACCTTGTGCGGCTCTTCCGGGTCCGGAGCCAACGGACGGCCCGTGGCCACGTTGCAAAACTTACACGAGCGCGTGCAAATATTACCCAAAATCATAAACGTGGCGGTGCCGTCCACCCAACATTCGCCCATATTGGGACAACTGCCGCTGGTGCAAATGGTGTGCAGGTCGTGTTCGCGTACAATGCTGCGAATCTTGCGAAAATTGGTGCCCGAAGGCAATTTTACCCGCAACCATTCGGGTTTCCGGCGCCGTAAAAGATTTTTTTCGCTCATGGTTTTTTCAGTTTTCCGGCCAAAAGCTTCTTGGCGCGCATCAGCCGGATTTTCACATTGGACAAAGATACATTGGTTTTTTCGGAAATTTCCTTGTAGGATAAATTTTGGAAATAATACAATTCCAACACCTGACGGTAAGCAGGTTTCAAGGCGGCCAAAGCTTTTTTCAGGTCCGAGAGCTTGGATTCCAGAATTTCGTCGTCCTCGTGGGAATGGTCGGCCAGGTTGAGCAAATTGGGATAATCGTCGAGGGAGGCGGATTGATCGATGCGTTTTTTACGTTTGTTTTTATCCAAATAAATATTTTTGGAAATGGTCAGGAGCCAATTCTTGAAGGCATACTTTTCATTGAACGACCCGATTTTGTCGAAAGCCCGTGCAAAGGTTTCTATGGTAATGTCTTCGGCTTCGTTTTCGTTGTTGATCAATGATTTTTGAAAACGGTACACATCCGTCCAATATTTGTTGAGCAAATAGCGGAAGGCTTCCTGATCGCCTTGTTTGGCCCGTTGTATGTAATCTTTTAGTGCCAATGCGTGGGTTTTCGAATCAAATTGAGCAAAGAAATATACATATAAATAAATATAAGCGTCCATTCGGCCGGCAGCAAGGCCGCCCAAGGCAACGCATCCTGCCAACGCCGTGCGGTGCGGTACCAAAGCATGCCCGTCCAAGCCATACGCGCCAAGGCGAGGCCGGTCAGCATAGGATGAAATCCGGAGATAAACACACCCGGCACCACGCCCCACCAAAACAAGAATCGCGCCAAAGCATAAAAACCCAACAGCATTTTATGCCGCGTGCGGTAATAAGGCGCCGTGCTCAGGTGCCGCCGCTTTTGGCGAATCCAACGCCGCCATGTCCGTTCGGGTTCCGACACGGTGTGCGCCTCCGGGTGAAGACACAGGCGCGTGTTGTCCCGGCCGGCATGTTGGTTGACGAACAAATCGTCGTCGCCCGAGAGAATCGAAAAAAACCGGCCGTAGCCGTTCCGTTCCAGGAAAAAAGAACGGCGGTAGGCCAGGTTGCGCCCCACGCCCATGTACGGCAAGCCGCGCAAGGCAAAGCTCGCGTATTGAATGCCCGTCTGCAAGGTTTCGAACCGGATCAAGGTGTTCAGAAAACCTTTTTCGCGGCGGTAGCGGCCGTAGCCCAACACGAAATCAACCGGCGGTTGCAGGCCGGCGCTCATGCGTGCTATCCATTCTTCGGAAGCCGGCACGCAATCGGCGTCGGTAAACAGGAGTTTGTCGTAGCGTGCCGCTTTGATGCCCAGCGTGAGCGCGAATTTTTTGTTGGCCCGAAAGCTTTCCCATTCCTGCGGTTGTACGCGCACCACATGGAGGCGGTCGCCGTAGGCATGTTTCATCTCGTCCAGCACTTCCGGCGTGTGGTCGGTGGATCGGTCGTCGATGACCACCACTTGGTAGTCCGGATAATCCTGCCGGAAAAAGGCCGGCAAATGGCGGCGCAAGGCTTCGGCCTCGTTGTGTGCGGCGATGATGACCGAAACGGGTTCGTCCGCAGCCGCCGGCTTGTCGCGAAAGCGAAAACGAAGCACCGGCCCGAAAAAGTAGATTTCATACGCCAGGAGAAGCAATGCCGATAAGCCGAGGAAAATTACCATGCGCCACGGAATTTCATTGGAAATAGCTCAATCCGGATTGGCCGTAGCGCCGGTAGCGGCTAAAATGAGGATGGTCGTCGAAATGCATGCTTTTGTGGTGTTCCACCACCAGGGTTCCGTCCGGAGCCAGCCAGCCGTTTTCGAACACGGCATCGATAAGGCGGCGGAAATCCTTTTCGTCCAATCCGTAAGGCGGGTCCATAAAAATCACGTCGAAGCGGCGGAAAGCCGGCCGTCCGAGAAATTCGAAGGCGTCTTCCTGCAAGGCTTCCACCGGCAGGTCCCAAGCGGAGGCCGTTTTGCGAATGAAACGCACCGAAGCGGGTTGTTTGTCCACGGCCACCACTTCCGGCGTGCCGCGCGAGGCGAATTCCAAGGCCACGTTACCCGTACCGGAAAAAAGGTCCAGCACCGAAATTTCATTGAAAAAATACTTGTTTTTCAAGGCATTGAACAAGGATTCCTTGGTGATGTCCATGGTCGGCCGCGCTTTGAGGTTGCGCGGCGGGTGCAATTTCCTTCCTTTGTGTTTACCGCCTATAATACGCATTTATACGAGGGTTAAAAGTTCTTTTTCCACCGCAGGCGTTCGGATGTTTTCGGCAAAGCCTTCCAAGGCTTCGGTCAGTTCGCCGGTTTTGGTCCCGGTGATCATGATTTCGGCTTGTTCGCCGGATTTGAGGCCGGTTTTTTCCCAGGCGAAAAAGAAATAGTAGAGGAAATCTTCCGTGGTTTCCATGGGAAAACTGTTGAAGAAAAGCATTTTTCGTCCTTCCCAGATACCCAGTTGAAAGCCTTCGTCGAAGCTGCGCACCCACAGACGCCGTTTGCGGTCGTCCGGGAAATGTTGGAAAGCGTAGCGGTCGGCCAGGGTGGCGGAATGATAAAATTCGATTTCCGGGAAATAGTCCAACATGAGGTTGTTGAGGTTTACCATGGGAATATAGACGTTGACGCGTCCGGCGGAGGAATGGCGGTCGAAACTGAGGGTGTCGGTTTCCAGCAACGGCGTGGTGGTACGGATATACAGTCCGGGTCGGGTTTCGTCGAAATAGGCTTCCGGCACCCAGGTGTACCAGTTGTGGTGGTGGATCAGTACGGCGCGGGTGTTTTCGTCGAACAAATGGCGGTGGGTATGGAGGATTTCCTTCAAGTAGCGCTCCACGGCCACGGGATGGTGCGCCCTGAAACGCAGGGTGCGGTAAATGTCATCTTCTCCGCCCGCCAGGAAAAACGAAAGTCCATACAAGCCTGCCTGTATGGACAATCGATAGTATTTTTCGGAATTCATTATTCGCGTTTGTCCTTGATATCGTAGATTTTCGGCCAGTTGCCCGCCGTGGTTACATCGTCCATGGAACCCACTTGAATATACGGACCATTGACCTCTTCGGTACTTTTGATGGCCAATTCTTCCTTAACCAAGTCTTCGGGTTGATCGTAAAGAATTTCTTTTTTGTGTACCCTTGCCATAAACACCGGCACATATACTTCGCCTTTTTTGAGCTTACCGGCTTTGAGTTCGAATTTTACTTGCTTTTCGCGTCCGGGAATGGGAACCCATTGCATTTCTTTGTAGCGGTTGTCGCCTTTGAACAGGGAGTCTTTTACGGGAACAAAGCCCAGAGTGTCGATAATCACGATTTCTTTTTCTTCGGTAATGCCGCGGAATTTGTTAAATTCCTTGATAACCGAATCGCGACGTTGGGTGATGGTAAATTTGGCCGTATCGATAAAACGAACCAAAGAATCGAAATTGGCGGTATATTGGCCGTTGATGGTACGATAGGCAATTTCCGAATCACGAATGTCTTTTAGCCGCGAAATCACTTTGGCGTAACGTTCTTTTTTGGTTTTATTGAAACGTACCGGAGCGGTAATGGAATCATAAATCAAATAACCCAAATACACCGCTGCGGCCATTAATACCAAATTGATCAAGTTTACTGCCGTAGGCGAAAGCTTTTTCTTGGCAACCAAAACGGAAAAAAGGATAATCAAAAACAGCAAAAAGAAAAATATGGCCCAATACATTTGCGATAAAATTTTTTTGGTTGAAGCAAATATACAATTTTTTTGGTCTATCCCATATTAGGAATCCGTTTTTTCGTATAAGCACAGGTGCCGGAGACGAAAAAAGCTTAGCGATGCTTAAAAATCCGTTTGTTGAAAAACAGGATAATCAACACACCGACGGTGATGGCCGAATCGGCCAGGTTGAAAATGGCATTGAAAAAAGTATAGTGCTGCCCGCCTATTTTGGGAATCCATGAAGGCAATTTGAATTCAAACAGTGGAAAGTAGAACATATCCACCACCTTGCCTTTGAACCAGGTGCCGTAACCCTGTCCGTCGGTTACGAAATGCGCCGGACGATGGATGCTGTCGGTAAAAAATTTGGCATAAAAAACCGAATCGATAATGTTGCCGATGGCGCCGGCCAAAATCAAACTCACCGCTACGGCCAGGAGGGTATTTTTTTGTTTGATGGCGCGGTCGAGCCAAATGATGATGAAAATAACCGCCAGGATGCGGAAAACCGTCAGAAACAATTTGCCCCAGGCATTACCGAATTCCAAACCGAAGGCAATCCCGTTGTTTTCCACAAAAAGGATTTGAAACCATTTGGTCACCTCGTAGGATTCGCCGAGCCGGAAATGGGTTTTGATATAAATTTTCAAGGCTTGATCGGCCACAATCACCGCCAAAACAATCGCCAAGGCCTTCTTCCAATTCATGCTGCCGGATGCTTAGTGTCGCTTTTTGTCACGGTTCTTTTTGGCCTCGATGCTCAACGTGGTGTGCGGCACGGCGCGCAGGCGTTCCTTGCTAATCAGCTTGCCTGTTTCGCGGCAGATGCCGTAGGTTTTGTTGTCGATGCGGATCAAGGCGCGTTGGAGGTCGTTGCGGAATTTTTCCAGGCGTGCTATCAGGCGAATGTTTTTGTCGCGTTGATAGGCGTAGGAGCTGTCCTCGAACGAAAGAATTTTGGTCTGTGTAATATCGTTGGATTCCAACATTTCTTGCAGAATCTTAATATCATACTCGGTGCGTTCCAATTTTTTCAAAATAATTTGACGGAATTCTTCCAATTCCTCGTCCGAGTAGCGGGTCTTGACATGTTTGTTTTTATCGTCCTTGCTTGTCATTTTATCGTATTTTTAATCCAATTATACCTTTTCTATTTTTACGGCAAAAGTTGTTCCGTTTACTTCAATTTCTTCTCCTTCACGAGCTTTTTCGTCGTCAAAGATAAGATTTTCGGCCAAAATCTCGCGTTTTACGTATTCGGCCGTGTCCGCCAAATTGGATTTGAGGGTTTCCTCATCCGGCAAATATACGCTGATACGGTCCGTAACTTCCAGACCGGAGCTCTTGCGCAGGTTTTGCAGGCGGTTGACCAATTCGCGCGCCCAGCCTTCGCGTTCCAGTTCCGGCGTGAGCGTGACGTCCAAAGCCACTGTAACGGCGCCGTCCGAAGCGATTTTCCAGCCTTTGATTTCCTTGGCCGTGATGATTACCTCGTCGGGTTGAATAGCCACTTCTTGTCCTTCCACGTTTAAGGTTACAGGCCGGCCTTGTTCCAATTCTTTGATTTGCTCTTGGCTCAGGCCACGAATGGCCGTCACCACCGGCTT
>JAADEB010000145.1 GCA_013153655.1 Chlorobiota bacterium | reverse complement strand
ACGGGCAAGGCTTTTTTCAGGATGCCGTAGATGATAAACAGGATGGCACCCACCGAATTGGCGATGCGGAAATACATAAAATCATCGAACATAAACGAAATCACCAGGGCCACGCTGGCCGCATAGCCGATGACTTCAATCCATTTCTCACTCATAATCTTTCAAATATTTTATTTCTTCTTGGCTGCGAAAATATGATAAATATACAAGAACAGCACGGCCAGAGCCGGGGTAAACAGGTTAATGCGGTCCGTAACGCGCTTGGGATCCACCAGCATCAGCAGGAAATACACACTGCCGAGGATGGGAAAATACCAGGCCAGGAAAAAACGGGCGAATTCTTTTAGTTTCATCGGGCGAGTTTTTCTTTGTATTGGGCATCGATGACGGCCACGGCGGTGATATGCACCATTTCGTCCACCGTAGCGCCGAGTTGCACCACGTGTACGGCCTTACGCATACCCATAAGGATGGGACCCACCAGTTGGGCGCCGTGTACTTCCTTCAAGAGTTTGTAGGCAATGTTGGCCGCCGACAGATTGGGGAAAATCAGGGTATTGACCTTGCGGTCGATGATGTCGGAGAAGGGGAATTCCTTTTTGAGTTTTTCGCGGTTGAGGGCAAAATCCGCTTGCATTTCGCCGTCCACAATCAGGTGGGGATGGCGCTCCTTGACCATGGCCACGGCCTTGCGCATTTTGAGGGCATCTGGATGGTGACTGGTGCCGAAATTGGAAAACGACAGAAAGGCCATTACGGGTTCCAGGTTAAACATCTTGACGGTGGTGGCGGTCATGGCCGTAATGTCCACCAGTTCTTCCACGGTGGGTTCTTCGATTATGGCCGCATCGGAGAAGAAGAGCGGACCTTTTTTGGTGATGAGCAACACGGTGGAGGCCACTTTGTGGACGCCTTTTTCGGGACCGATCACCTTGATAAGCGGACGAAACGAAGAGGCAAAACTTCGCGAATAGCCGGTAACCAGCGCATCGGCTTCGCCTTCCTCCACCATCATGGCACCGAAATAGTTGCGCGTCTGCATCAGGCGGCGGGCTTCCAGGAGGGTCATACCCTTGCGTTGGTTGGCTTTCCAGTATTTTTGAGCATATTCATCCACTTTGTCGTTCCATTCGGGCGAAGTGGGGTCGATGACGGGCAGGTCTTCGGTGTATTCCAATTCCTCTTTGAGGCGTTTGATTTGTTCGGGATTTCCCAGCAGGATGGGTTTGGCGATGCCTTCCTCGTGGACGATATAGGCGGCTTTGAGCACGTCGGCATAGTCGGCTTCGGGAAACACCACGCGTTTGGGATTGGCCTTGGCGCGATTGACCATCAGGCGGATTTGCTTGGTTTCCACACCGAGGCGTTCCATGAGTTCTTCCCGGTATTTCTTGAAATTGGTAATTTTTTTGCGGGCCACGCCGGATTGGATGGCGGCCTTGGCCACGGCGGGCGGCACCGTGTAGATGAGGCGCGGGTCGAAGGGTTTGGGAATGATATATTCGCGGCCGAAGGTGAGGTGCTTGGTGTTGTAGGCGATATTCACCTGTTCGGGCACGGGTTGTTTGGCCAATTCGGCCAGGGCGCGCACGGCGGCCAGTTTCATTTCCTCATTGATTTTGCGGGCGCGCACGTCCAGGGCGCCGCGGAAGATGTAGGGGAAGCCGAGTACGTTGTTCACCTGGTTGGGATAATCGGAGCGGCCGGTGGCCATGATGACGTCCGGGCGCGTTTTGACGGCCAGCGGATAGTCGATTTCCGGGTCGGGATTGGCCAGGGCGAACACGATGGGATTGTCGGCCATTTTTTTCAGGTGTTCGGGTTGGAGCACGCCGCCGACGCTGAGGCCTACAAACACGTCTGCTCCTTGGATGGCATCGTCCAGGTTGTGCAGGTCGCGTTCGGTGGCGAATTCGGCTTTTTGGGGCGAGAGGTTTTCGCGGTCGCGGCGGATGACGCCTTTGCTGTCGAGCATAACGATGTTTTCGGGGCGGATGCCTACCTTCTTGTAGAGCCGTGCGCAGGAAATGGCGGCGGCACCGGCGCCGTTGATCACCATTTTCAGGTCTTCGATGCGTTTGCCGGCCAGTTCGGCGGCGTTGATCAGGGCGGCGGAGGAGATGATGGCGGTGCCGTGTTGGTCGTCGTGCATGAGGGGGATGTCCAGTTCGTCCACCAGGCGGCGTTCGATTTCAAAGGCCTCGGGCGCTTTGATGTCTTCCAGGTTGATGCCGCCGAAGGTGGGAGCAATGCGCTTGACGGTTTCGATAAATTCGTCGGGGTCTTCGGTATTGATTTCGATGTCGAACACGTCGATGTCGGCAAAAATCTTGAAGAGCAATCCTTTACCTTCCATGACGGGTTTGGAGGCTTCGGCGCCGATATTTCCCAAGCCGAGTACGGCGGTTCCGTTGGATATGACGGCCACCAGGTTGCCTTTGGAAGTGTATTTATAGACGTCGTCGGGATTTTTTTCGATTTCCAGGCAGGGATAGGCCACACCGGGCGAATAAGCCAGGGAAAGGTCGCGCTGGGTGGCGTGGCGTTTGATGGGTACCACTTCGATTTTGCCGGGACGCGGTTTGGCATGATAGGCCAGGGCTTCGCGTCGTAGTCTTTTGTCTTTCATGATGAGAAAAAATTGTTTTCGGATGTAAAGTTGCGACAAGTTGAAAGGCAAAAATATGAATTCGGACAGTTTTTGTGGATAATTGTTAAATCGTTAAACCGTTAAATCGTTGAACCGGATAATTCTGTTGAATAGTTGAATAGTTGAAAAGTTGAATAGACGGGGAATTTTTGTTAAATCGTTGAATCGTGCAATCGTTGAACCGTTTTCGCAGAATCTCATTAAGAGTCGTATCGACCATAGGAAAATCGTTAAATCGAAACTTTAACTTTAATCGAATCAAGCATTTACAAATGTCATTCCGAACGCAGTGCCGTGACCGCCTCAGGCGGATTGAATCGATTAGCGGCTTCGCCGCCACGTTTACCGTTCTACGTTTACCATTTACCGAAACTTTCCCCTTTCTCCTTTTCCCTTTTCCCTTTATTTTTGAGCGTTGAACCGTTGAATCGATACCTTAACTTTAAATGTTTTAGGGATTTGGGTAGTGTTGTTCAGAAGGTGACAGGAGAGATGTTTACAATTTTAAGTATATGCCGAAAAAAGAATTACTTTCATATCGCATATCATGATATAAGGCAGCCTTATGCTACGAAAGAAATATTTTATAGTTTGGATTAAGGAAAATAAATGTACATTCATCAAAATAATCGTAAATTTGCACTTGAATTTTTAAAAACCATAAGATTATGCCAGTAGTAGTAACTGATGCCACCTTCGAAAAAGAAGTTTTGCAATCGCCGGTTCCCGTTGTAGTGGATTTTTGGGCGGTTTGGTGCGGACCTTGCCGCATGATAGCGCCTATTATGGAGCAATTGGAACAACGGTACGGAGACAAAATTAAAGTGGCCAAAGTGGATGTGGACCACGAACAACGCTATGCAGCCAAATATGGTGTGCGGAATATTCCTACGGTTTTGGTTTTCCAAAACGGTGAGCCAGTAGGTCGTCAGGTGGGTGTGGCACCCTTGGAGGTGTTTACGCGTGCATTGGACAAATTGGTTGGATATGAAGAGCAAGCCTAAGAAGCAATAGTTTTACAAATATGAAACCGGGGCATTTGTCCCGGTTTTTTGTTGGATATTATTTTTCAAAAACAGGTTTCCAAACAAAACACGTCCCAAAGCGAAGCGGGACGTGTTTGTACTCGGAGCGGGACTTGAACCCGCACGGACATTTCTGTCCACCGGATTTTAAGTCCGGCGCGTCTACCAATTCCGCCATCCGAGCTTTAATCTTTCAAAACGGGTTAAAATAAAAAAAGAGCGGGAAACGGGACTCGAACCCGCGACTTCCACCTTGGCAAGGTGGTGCTCTACCAACTGAGCTATTCCCGCTTTTGCGATGGCAAATATATAAACTTTTTTATTCCGTGTCAAGACCCGGAAAAAAAATTCCGGAAATTTTATTCCTCGATGAATTTAATTTCATAAGTTACCTCGGCAAAGGATCTAAACATTCTGTAAACACCACAGTAGCGGCTTTCGGACAAGGTAACACATTTGGTTAATTTTTCGCGGTTGAGATTTTTGCCTTTGAAGGTGTAAACCACATGAACCTTGTCGTAATATTTGGGATGTTCTTCGGTCATATGGGCGTCTACATTTACCGTAAAATCCGTTACATCTTCATCGATACGCATTTTTTTCATCAGGGAGGCTACATCCATTCCCGTACATCCGGCCAAAGAAACCAACATTAAGGGTTTGGCATTGTAGCCGTAACCGCGTCCACCGAATTTTTCCTCTCCGTCAAGCGGAAGCGGTTTATCCAAACCGGAAGTATAAGCATCAAAAGCCAATCCTCGTTGCCATACAAGCTTTACATTTTTCATATCCGTTCTTTTGTTTCGACACAAAAATACGTAATTATTGTTGAATAAATAAATATTTTTATTGAATTAAGTATTTTATCCATATTATTTCCCTACTGAAAAATAAGAACTTTTGTTGCTATTCTATTAGCTTATCTAAATTATTTCGTTAGAAAATATCATTATGGTATAAAAAGGAAAAAAGAATTTTACTTATGAGGAGTGATTTCTATAAGTAAAGGCATCTTTCGTATCTTTATCCCAAAATTTTAGGACACTATGGGTAAAAAATTTCATTTTGTCTGCCAATCGTGCGGACATGAGATAGAAGGATTCGACGAATGGTTTGGTAATAATCAATCTTGTCCCCGGTGTGGCGGCAAGCATATTCATACCGTTTATCATACACCCAAGGAAAAATTGGCCGAATTGGTTAAGCCGAATCAAAAACCCGACAGCCTTTGGCATTATTTTGATTTCTTGCCGGTGGAAAATCCCGAAAACATTGTTTCGGACGGTGAAGGGGTGGCTCCTATGCGCCGCTGGGGATTTTTGGAACGCTATGCACGCGATCGTTACGGTTTGGACCTAAAAGTTTACGTAAACCGCAACGATTACAGTCCGGCCACGGGTACTTTTAAGGACAAAGGCGGTTCGTTGGCCGCCAGTGTGTTGAAGGAACACGGCATCAAGGAATATGTAGTGGCCAGTACGGGCAACACGGCCAATGCTTTTGCACAATATTTGGCCAAAGCCGGCATTTCGGCATCGATTTTTGTTCCCAAGGATTCGTTACGTGAAAATTTTGTGCATATCGGAGCCTTGGGTCAGAAAGTGTTTGTGGTGAAAGGCGATTATGCTTATGCCAAAAAATTGGCCGCCGAATATGCCAAGAAATACGGTATTTTGATTTCCATAGGCAATTTGGACCCTTTGCGCCTCGAAGCCAAAAAAACAACGGCATTTGAGATGATTCGTCAATTGGGTAAAATGCCGGATGTGTATATTCAAGCCATAAGCGGCGGCACCTCGCCTTTGGCCTTGGAAAAAGCCTTTACGGACTTTGAGGAAACGGGTATTTTGGGGAAAATTCCCCGCATGATTTTTATTCAAGGCGACCGCTGCGACCCGCAGGTACAGGCCTGGAATAAGGCCAAGGCCGCCGGATTCCCCGAAGGCTGGGAAAACGATTATCCGGTTATCGAAAATCCCATAACACTGGTACCCACCTTGGCCACGGGCAACCCCGTGCTCTATCCCATGTTGGCGCGGCTGGTGAAACGTACGGGCGGCGAATATTTTTCGGTAAAAGAGGAAATGGCCGTGGATATGGCGCGTCTGGCCGCCTACGAAGTGGCCGTTAAAATAGGTCCGGCCTCGGCCGTGGGATTGTTGGGATATTTCGAAGCTTTGAAAAACAACGCCATTCGCGACGGCGAAACCGTGTTTATCAACATAGGCGAAGGCGTTCGCCGGGCCGTATCCTTTGTGGAAGAAGTCAGTTACACCACCGAACAGGTTACCGACCTGGAAGATTGTCATCGCTTCGACAGGCGTAAATACCGTGATTTCGTATGGAAACCGTTTGTAAATTATTGAGATGAAAAGGGTAATTTCTTTCGTTTTTGTAGCGATTTTCCTTTCTTTCTCCGTCTTGGCACAATCGTATTCGTTTGAGCAAACCGGAGGTCATGGAGAGCCTGTGTCCTATGGAAAAAAATCCCGGAGCTCGCAGGGTAATCCGTTTCGTTTCTACGGAGGTTTCGGACTGGGTTTCAGCAACCACGGTTTTTATGTGGATATTCAACCCGGTTTGCTCTACCGGGTGAGGCCGGCCTTTCATGTGGGCGCCAATGCGCAATTGGGATATCAAAGCTACCGGAATTTTAACGTGCGAACCCATACCTATATTTACGGTTACGACCTGCTGGCGCTTTATCTGCCTTGGCAACATTTGGAACTTTCCATAGATTACCAGCAATTGTATATTCGCTACGAGGCCGGGTCCGCGACCACGCGTTGGCAGGTTCCCGCTTTTTATTTGGGTATGGCCTACCGTACGCGTAATGCCGCCATAGGTTTCCGCTACGATTTGCTCTACAAGGAAGGCAAGAGCATTTATCCCTCGGCCTTTACACCTTTTGTGAGGATTTATTTTTAATCGCCGTCATTAATAACGGATAACCACTTTGCGGCGTCCGGCGCGGATGAAAGCTTCCTTACCCATGGGCAAGGCGTAATTTTTGACCACATGTCCGGCGGGAAATCCGAAGATGACGGGGTAACCTTTGTCGCGGGTCAGTTTGAGGATCATTTCCTTGACGGATTCGCCGAAAAGGTCGTTATTTTTCTTTACGGACATATCGCCTACGATCAACCCTGCCAAACGGTCGAAATAGCCTGCGCGGGCCAGGGCATGCAACATGCGGTCGTAGGAGTAAGGATATTCGTCCACATCTTCCAGGAACAATATTTTTCCCGCGGTATTTAGTTGATCTTCGGACCCCAGCATACTTACCAGGGTGGAGAGGTTTCCGCCGATGAGTGTGCCTTCGGCCGTACCGCGAATGTTGGCCGTGTCGGCGGGAATGGTAAAACTGAGGGTTTTGCCGAACAGTACGTTTTTCAGGGTGACGATAGCGGGTTTGCGGCGCGGATCGGGGTGGGTAAGGCTGATGGGCATAAGACCGTGGACCGAAGCGAACCCTTTTTGGTACAACCGGTTGATCAAAACGGTGATGTCGGAAAAACCTATTACCCATTTGGGATGTAGGCTGAATTTGTCCAGCCGTACGGAATCCACGATACGAATACATCCGTAGCCGCCACGTGCCGACCATACGGCGCTAATCTCGGGCCGGTCGAGGGCTTCCTGCAAATCGGCCAGGCGTTCGGCATCGGTGCCGGCAAAGGTATGATGACGGCGGTAGAGATGCCGTCCGTGAACGGGCACCAATCCCCAGGAAAGCAAGAGCGAATCGGCGCGTTCGATATAATGCCGCGAAGGATTTACATATCCCGCCGGGGCCACGATCATCACCGTGTCGCCGGGTTGGAGCGGGGGCGGAATAATCACCGTGTCGGGTTGATGTCCGCAAGAGGCATGTGTTCCGGTTTGAATAACAGGGTGCTGTGAAGCACATCCGCTAAGGATAAGTAAAAAAATTCCGAAGAATAATCGCCATGAGGTTTTCATCATGAAGCTAAGCTTAATTTTCAATCTATAAAGGTAAGCATTGTCGGGGAACCGGAATAGAAAATAGTCATAAGACTTTGAACCATAGCGGTTGGGTTGTTCTTTTTTATACGAGCGCAAGTTATATAAAACTACATCCTTTCCGGCACATCGATACCCAGCAGGGCCAATCCGTTGCGGATAACATGCGCGGTCCAGGCGGCCAGGGCCAGGCGGAAGTTTTTCATTTCTTCCGAGGGTGCTTGCAAGATGGAATGGGCTTGATAGAAGGAGTTGAAGGTCTTGACCGTATCATAGATATAATTGGCCACCACCGCGGGATTTCGGTTTTGGGCGGCTTGGAGAATGACGGCCGGAAATTGTTCCAATTGGCGTACCAGCAGGCGTTCCTTGTCGTTGGGTTCCACGCCTTGGAAGGCGGCTTCCCAAGTGCCGGCTTTACGGAGGATGGAACGGATACGCACGTAGGCGTATTGGAGGAAAGGTCCCGTGTTGCCGTTGAAATCAATGGATTTGACCGGATCGAATAGGATACCTTTCTTGGGGTCTACTTTCAGGATAAAATATTTGAGGGCCGCCTGACCGATGAGTTTGTAGAGGCGTTGTTTTTCGGCTTCGTCCAGGCCTTCGGTTTTGCCCAATTCCTCGGATATTTTACGGGCCGTTTCGGTCATTTGTTCCATCAGGTCGTCGGCGTCCACCACGGTGCCTTCGCGGGATTTCATCTTGCCGTGAGGAAGCTCCACCATGCCGTAGGAAAGGTGATAGAGACGTTCGGCCCAAGGGTAACCCAGTTTTTTCAAAATGCTAAACAATACTTGAAAATGATAATCCTGCTCGTTACCCACCACGTAGATGAGCATGTCGATATCGAAGTCGCTGAAACGTTTGACGGCGGTTCCCAGGTCTTGGGTGATATAGACGGAAGTGCCGTCGGCGCGAAGAAGGAGTTTTTTGTCCAGGCCTTCGTCCGTTAGGTCCACCCAAACGGATCCGTCGGCTTCACGGTAGAAAATCCCTTTGGCCAGGCCTTCCTCCACGATTTTTTTACCCAGCAAATAGGTATCGCTTTCGAAATACTCCACATCGAAATCCACGCCCAGTTCCTTGTAGGTTTGACGGAATCCGTCCAACACCCACCGGTTCATCATTTCCCAGAGTTGCATTACTTCCGGGTCTTTGGCTTCCCAGCGGCGGAGCATGTCTTGGGCTTCCAGGAGGATGGGTGCTTGTTTTTTGGCGGTGGCTTCGTCCAGGCCTTGTTCCATGAGCTCCTTTACCTGTTGCTTGTAATGCTTATCGAATTCCACGTAATATTTCCCCACCAAATGGTCGCCTTTCATGCCCGAGGATTCGGGTGTTTCACCCTTGCCGAATTTTTGCCAGGCGAGCATGGATTTGCAAATATGGATGCCGCGGTCGTTGATGATTTGGGTTTTGATCACGGGTTTGCCGGTGGCTTTGTAGATTTCCGATATGGAATATCCGAGCAAATTATTACGGATATGTCCCAGGTGGAGTGGTTTGTTGGTGTTGGGCGAGGAATATTCCACCATGAGTTTTTTCTCGTCCGTGTGGGGAGATTGTAGGCCGTAGTCTTCTTCCTTGTAATAACGGCCGACGCGTTGGGTAAAATATTCCGGTGCGAGGATAAGGTTCAGAAATCCGCCGGCCACATTGAAATCCTTCACAAACCGGTCCTTTTCCTTGACATATTCTCCCACCTTTTGGGCAATTTGGGCGGGATTGGTACGCAGGGTTTTGGCCAGGGGGAAGGCCGTCCAGGTGTAATCGCCTTGGAAATTTTTTTTGGTGGGCGTGAGTTCCACTTGGATATCTTTCAGGCCGTAGAGGTTTTCCAGTGCGTGGGTAATGCTTTGACGGATTTCGTTCATGGGATGGTTCGTGTATGATTCGGGTTGCAAAGATAGGAACATTTGTATTTACATTCTTATGTCTTTTTCGAGAAAAAAAATAATGTGTCCATTATCTCCCTACATTCAATGGAAAAGTATTTTCAGGTTAAAAATGTTTTAGGAATTCCGGGGGAATTTAATTCGGATATGAGACGTCCGGTATTAATACTAACGGAAGGTTTATTTGACCTTGTTAACAGGATATAAAAATAATATTATAAATAAGTTTTTTAAAAAGTTGAATAAATTTTATTAGGATTAGATTATAATATCATTAAAAAATGTATCAAATCATTATAGATTACGAAAAAATATAACTATATTTAGGACGAATATTCAGAAAATCCGTAGTCATGAACCGCTTGCTTATACATTCGTTTCGGTTGTTTCTTTTTTGGGTATTAACGTTTTCGCTTTGGATTTCTCCGCCGGTACGGGCGCAGGAATATGTGTATGATTGGGTAAAAACCATAGGGGGAAATAATGATGACTATGGAAATGACGTAGCTACCGATGCCGCGGGAAATGTTTATGTAACGGGGACTTTTAGCGGGACGGTTGATTTTGATCCGGGGCCGGGAACATATATTTTAACCAGTTCAACCCCTTCAATGTTTGTAATAAAATTAGACGCTGACGGACAGTTAATATGGGTAAAACTCATTAGAAGTTTAAATGTAGGAGGGGGCGTTTTTCCAAGAAATATAACATTAGATAATACAGGAAATATTCTAATTGCCGGTATATTTTTTCGCGGAGTTGATTTTGATCCCGGACCTAATAGTTATATAAGATATAGTAACATCCATAACAAGGCGGATGTTTTTATCTTGAAATTAACCCCCTCCGGCAATTTCATTATGCAAAAACAATTTAAAACGGCGTCTTCTTCGTATAGTGCTTTGAATAATATAACAGATTTGGTTACAGACAATAATAACAATATTTATACTATAGGATTATACAGAACAAGAATTGAAGTTAATCCCGGGCTCGCTAATTATTATTTAAATAGTAATGTTTTACAAGCGTATTTAGTAAAATTGGATTCTGCAGGTAATTTTCAATGGGCTAAAACTTGGGACACCCATTATTGGGGATGGCAGACAGATTTAACAATGGATCTATCCGGCAATTTGCTGGTAGCCGGGAATTTTTACGGTTCCAGCGATATTGATCCGGGGCCCGGCACATATACAATAAATTCCAATGGAAATGAAGATATATATTTATTAAAATTGGATTCAGACGGTAATTTTATATGGGCTAAAACTATAGGGGGCATTGATACGGATGTAGTAGCTGACATAAAAATAGATTATAACGGAAACATACTTTTGACAGGCTTTTTTGAGGGTTTAACGGACTTTGATCCCGGTCCCGGCGTTTATCAGTTAACTTCTCATGGAGGAGAGGATATTTTTATATTAAAATTAAATCCCGGCGGGCAACTGATTTGGGTAAAAGGCATTGGGGGGACGGATGCTGACGGTGGAAATGCCATCGCGCCGGATCCGGCGGGAAATATTCTTGTTACGGGATTTTTTAAAAGTGCAGTTGATTTTGATCCCGGGCCCGGTGTTTATACCTTAACTTCTCATGGAGGGGCGGATATTTTTGTTTTATCATTAAAACCGGACGGCAGTTTCGGATGGGCTGTATTTATGGGTGGAAACGATGAGGAAGGAGGTATGGGTATTGCGCCGGATCCTCAAAATAATATCCTTACCACGGGTACCTTTCGGGATTCCGTAGATTTTGATCCCGGTCCGGGGACGGATATCCATACTTCGCACGGATATGACGATATTTTTATTCATAAATTGAAACCCTATAAATCTTTTATCATCACCTGGAAAACCGATAATCCCGGCGTAACAAACAATACGTCCATTCGTATTCCCACCTATCCGGGACTTACCTATAATTATGATGTGGACTGGAACAACGACGGGGTGTACGACCAAACGGGTATAACGGGCAGCGTTACCCATGATTTCGGTACACCGGGCACCTATACCATCCGGATCAGGGGGCAATTCCCGCGAATCTATTTTAATGACGGCGGCGACAAAGAGAAATTACTTTCGGTGGACCAATGGGGAAGTATTGTTTGGACATCCATGGAATCGGCCTTCGAAGGCTGTTCGAACTTGCATATCAACGCCACGGATGCGCCGGACCTGTCGCAGGTTACGGATATGGGGTATATGCTGAAAGGGTGCAGCTCCTTCAACGAAAATATCAACCATTGGAACACGGAACATGTGGAATACATGAACCACCTCTTCGACGGGGCCGCGTCGTTTAACCAACCTTTGGACGGATGGAATACAAGCCGGGTGGTGAATATGTCCTATATGTTTGCGAATGCTACCGCTTTCAATCAACCCATCGGCAACTGGAATACGGGTACGGTGCGATTCTTTACGGGCATGTTCAAGAACGCTTCGTCCTTTAACCGCCCCATCGGTAATTGGAATACGGCCAATGCCGTTTGGATGGCCGAAATGTTTAAAAATGCCGTATCGTTCAACCGGGATATCGGCAACTGGAATACGGGGCATGTTTTATACATGCAGCACATGTTCGACAACGCCACGGCTTTCAATCAACCCATCGGCAACTGGAATACGGCTTCGGTACGGGATATGTCCTGGATGTTTAACCGGGCATACCAATTCAACCAGCCTTTGAGCGGCTGGAATACCGGGCAAGTGGTCAATATGACGGGTATGTTTTCCTTTGCCACGGCCTTTAATCAACCCTTAAACGGCTGGAATACGTCCAACGTTCATTACATGGCCTTTATGTTCGACCATGCTTCCGCCTTTAATCAACCTTTGGACCAATGGAATACCGCGTCGGTAAATACCATGGAAAAAATGTTCAATTCGGCTTCATCGTTTGATCAAAATTTAGGCGGATGGAATATTTCATCGTTGCAGAATGCGGCCATGATGTTTCACAACGTTACTTTGTCCACTTCCAACTACGATGCCCTGCTTATCGGTTGGCAAGGACAAGCGCACCGCAACAATGTGGTATTTGACGGCGGCAATAGCCGGTATTGTTTGGGCGAAGATGCCCGGAATATTTTGATTAATCAAGACGGCTGGACCATTACCGACGGTGGCAGCGAGGCCCCGCCCGTGGATACATTGCCCGATACGGACACCTGTGATTTCTACGTGTTGCCTAACCTAACCAATGGCAATTACTACACCCAATCCGGCGGCAACGGTACGCAACTCCATGCGAGAGATACGCTGACCACTTCCCAAACCGTTTACATTTACGCCACCAACGGGCATTGTGATAATGAATCGTCCTTTGATGTCCACATTTACCCGACGCCGCAAGT
>JAADEB010000041.1 GCA_013153655.1 Chlorobiota bacterium | reverse complement strand
CAACGGCCAACAGCTCTTCCGTAAGATTTCTCGTCGCTCCTTGCGTCGCTTCCCTCGAAATGACATGGATCACTCTCTTGTTCCGGTACCGCCTTCGGAACATGTTCTGTTATTCCGAACGAATGTGCTGTGTCCGACTCAGGCGGGAGGAATGTCTTTTATACGGATTTAGGTTTTGGGATTTAGGTTTTAGGTTTTGGGAATTTGTCATTTCAAACGCAGTGCCGTGTCCGCCTCAGGCGGGAGAAATCTCTTTTTATTGTTAAACCGTTAAATCGTGCAATCGGTTATTTCATTGATTAATATTTTATATGTCTTGATGATCTTTTTCATTTCATGTTTTCCGTTTTGTCATTCCGAATGAACGTGCGGAATCTCATTTGAAATTAGTGATAAGGAAGAGATTCCTCGCCGCTCCTTGCGTCGCTTTCCTCGGAATGACATCTCGAATTCCATTATTCATTGTTCATCGCACGGGTCGGGTTTGTATGTTTCGGTTTGCGATGGAGATTAGTCGCGATAAATCGCGTCTCTACAATAATTATTCACTCATTCACTACCTCACTAAATCACTCAAAAAAAAGTTCACTGTTAGTTGTTATTTGTTCACTAAAAAAACCGTTTCCCGTGTTCCGCAGAAGGAGATTGCCACGGCTCCGCTTACCTTTGCTTATCCCCGAGCGGCGGAGCCTCGCAATGACCGCACCGGTCCTCGGTCATCGGTCATCCGACTTATCACTGTTCGACAGGAAAAATCGATTCAACGATTTAACGATTCCACGATTTAACGGTTTAACAAAAACCTCACCCCTCATGCTCCAAATACAAATCCACTCGGATCCAAACCGTGTCCGTTACGGTCCAGCCGTTTTCGTCGTCGGGATAGGGAAGCGAAGGCGACAGGCGGTACACCCCCCAATCGGTTCGGTCGATGGGAAAGCGGCCGGATGTGAGGCGGTAATATTTACCTTCCTTGAAGATTTTTCCCTTGAATTTTACGCAATTCGTAATGCCATGGAAAGTCAGGTCGCCGGTAAAGAGCAGGGAATCGTCCGGTGTGGGTTCGGCCTCGTAGAGTTCGTAGTAGGCCTCGGGATATTTATCGATTTCAAAAAATTCATTTTTCAAAGTATTTTCCAAAATGGTCTTGGCCGTTCCGTATTGTTTTTTGTCCAAATCTTTTACTTCAAACAAAGTCAAATCGAAATCGAAACGGCCGTGTATATCCCCGTCTGGCGAAACGGTCATTTCACCGTGCTTAAATGGCACCAAACCGTTGTGCTTATCGCATTTCCAATAGACTTCGCTCTTGCCGGTGTCCAAGCGGTATCGTCCGGGAAGCACCGTAAAGGCCAATAATACACATGCGCAGCCGAACACTAACCATATAAATAATTTGCGTTTCATCATCTACCTTTTAAATGTTTTTTGAGTTCCTGCCAAATACCCGTTACCAGGCTATCCTTGTTCATCATTTTCAATACTTCGGGCGGAATGTTTTTGGCGCCTTTCATAATCGTGTTGTTGAAGCGCGAACCGAAAAAATTCACGTCATACAAGTCGGCACCCGAAAAATCGGCATCCGCCAGACGGGCGCCTTGGAAATTGGCATGGCGGAGTTTGGCGCCGCGAAACGAAGCCTTTTCCAGTCCGCCGCCGGTAAAATCGGCATAGGAGAAATCCGTACTGTCGAGGATGGAATGCTTGAACACGGCACGAATGAGCCGCGCCTTCACCCCGCGCGAACCCGTGAGGTTGGAATACACGAATTCGGCATCCTTCATCAAGGCATTGGTAAAATCGCAATAACGCATCATGGTGCCGTGGCCTTCCATGCCGAACATATTGGTGCCACGAAACGTGGAGCTGTCCAACACCGCATCATTGACCTTTACATGAAAGAGACGCGCCTGATCGAAATTGCAGCCGCGCAAATCCGAACCGTCGAACACGGTCCAACGGATGTCGGCCACGCGAAAGTCGGTACCGCGAAAATCGTTGTTGGTGCACCGCGCCGAACGCATGCTCACGCCACGCATATCCAAACCGCGCAAATCCAAGCCGTCCCAATAGATGGTGTCCATTTTGCGGCCGTTGAAACGGTCACCGCTTTGCGGCCAGGCCACCCAGCCTTCCAATCGCGGCTCGTCCGAAGCGAAATGCGGCAATTTTTGTATGGAATCGATTTCCGCCTCGCTCAGAAAGTTGGCCAATTTTTTTAGGCCGGTGGTATCGGATTCCACCCTACTCTTCCCTGCGCCGGGTTTACAGCCTCCGGTAAGCGCCACCGAAAAACTCAGTAGGGCATACAATCCCCAAACCCATATTATTCGGCGGCTTTTCATAGGCGTCAGACTACGTCGTGGCGTTTGAAATAACGGTTACCCAACCATGCCAGTATCAATCCCAGGATAATGGGATACTCGATGGCAAAAGCAATGAAGGTACTGCGATTGACCGTGTCGAGAATGTAGTACGACACCGGACCCATAACCGTCAGCTTGGGATCGAACAGAATCAAACTGCCGGTACGGAATACTTGCAAGGGATTGAGCAGCGCCAAACTGATCACCGCTTCCGGATTGATACGCATGCGCAGCATCATCCCGATGAGCAAAATATCCATAAAAGCCACCAGGAAAATCCATATCATAAACGAAATTCCCAAGGCGTTTTCCTGCGTACGGCTCCGGGCCGAAATGTACATACTCAGTCCCAGGAAAAAGAAAATCATGGACGCCAGCAGAAACACGTAGAGGAAAAACAATTTCCAAGGAATTTCCAAATGGCGCAACATTCCCCAGAACACCGCCAAAATCAGGGCAAACACCACGGGCAAATAAATCACCACAAAGCGGCTCCAAAATTTTCCCCAAAAATACTGGGAATAGGAAATAGGCAGCGAAAGCGTGTATTCCAGCACCCCGTTTTCCTTCTCACCCACCAGCGAACGCACCGTGGAAATCAGTACGTAGATGGGCAGGATAACCATGCTCACTTGCATAAAAGTAACCAGCAAGCGGCTCAATCCCACAAATCCGATCACCTGCGATTCGGTAATACCCGTCATGAACATCACCGCCACAAACAGGGCAAAAAACGAGGTGTAAAGCCAAAACGACTTACTGCGGAAATTCTGCTGCACGTCCGCCTTAAATATCTCGTAGGTTCCGTTTCCTTTCAAACTCATTCCTTTAATTTTCTTTTGATTGATAAAATTCCGGCCGGGCGAAATGCCTTACTCGCCTCCGCCGCATTTGCCGCCTCCACATTTACCACCGCCGCATTTATCTCCGCCGCATTTCATACCTTCCTGGTTTTCACCGCCACTCATGGACATTTTTTTCTTCTTGATAAATTCCTTGCGCTTGGTCAGGCCTTGGTCGATTCGCTTGATGGTGGTTTTGAAATCGTAAACCTCTCCGGTGTCGGGTTTTTGGGCCAAGGCACCGTAGCCGTAACCCATGGGCGTGTCGTCGCCGTAGCGGTACCAGGCTTTTTCGGCGTCGATCCATTTGCCGGTATTGGCGTCTCCGATCCAAATTTTATATTTGTTGCCTTTCCATTTGTTGAAATCGCCGTCGCGCATGTCCTCGGCCAGGCAGCCGATGTCGTCGTACCAACGTATTTCGCCGCGCTCGTTGATGGCTTGCACGTTGTATTTGGGATTGTCCAATCCCATTTTACACACATAGCATACGTCCCTGTCGTAGTTGATGGGACGCGGATTGAAATCCACTTTCTTGGCGCATCCGGCCATTACCAGGATAAATCCGAACAAATATATTTTCCAAGTTTTCATAACGATTAGGGTTTTAACAATTTTCTTCATGCTTGACGGCCTCAAAAGGCTTGTCCACCACGATATGACCCAGGTCCATTTCGATCACGCGATTGATCAAATGCTCGATTTCGTCGGTGCGGTGGCTACTGATGAGCATGAGGGCGTCCTCGCGGTAATTTTTCAACATATCGAACAGGATCACCCGCGCCGCCGGATCCAGGTTGGCCGCCGGCTCGTCCATAAGGAGGATTTGCGGATTGTGACCCAGGGCCAAGGATACCAACAACTTTTGCTTCATCCCACCCGAAAGTTTCAGGAAAGGCTTGTCGATATGTTGTTGTACGTCCAGGTTCAATTTATTCGTAAGGTCGATATATACCTGCTTGTCCACGCCGAAAATTTCCGAAAAAAAGTTCATCAATTCCGACACTTTCATCCGGATGGGCGGCGGAAGTTGCGGCACAAATCCCACGTGTTTAAGGATTTCCGTACGCTCGTTACGCGGGTTGTGACCCAGGACTTCCAGGTAGCCTTCGTAGGTATAGAGACCCAAAATACATCTGATGAGGGTGGTCTTGCCGGCACCGTTCTGACCGATCAGGGCGATACGGTCGCCTTCGTTGAAATCCACCGTCAGGCCGTGCAAAATCTCGGTTTCACCGAATTTTTTGACCAGTTTTTCTACTTTGATTAATGCTTTGCTCATTATTTTCCGAAAATTTTATCCGAATCACGTATTCCGTAGCTCAAAGCGTTGCCGGGACAAACATCGATACACAGACCGCACTTGGTACAATCGCCGCCGGTGTAGTGCACTTCGCGCGTGGCGGCTCCTCGCTTCACGAACCATAATTCATGCGGCACGAGACATACGTCCTGACAGTCGCGGCAGTGACCACATTTGTCCAATTCGAATTTGATATTGATGGGCGACAAATCGCCTACAAAACTATATGTAACACCGATGGGACACACGTAGCGGCACCAGAAACGCTTCACGCCGAACACTTCGTAGGACAGCAGCAAAATCACCCACAGCAAGGCCAATCCGGGTCCGTAAATGATGGCGCGGGAAAGGATACCCACCGGGTTCAGGTTCTCGAATACCAATTCACCGGTCAGCAGGGCCAGGAGGATAAAACCGATCCAGAATACGTATTTAACGGTAATGTCGTAAGTTTTTTCTTTGATCTTACGTTTCTTGATCCAATAATCATGAACTTTTTCACCCAATTCGGCAAAAAAGTGATACGGACACACCCAAGAGCAGAAAGCACGTCCACCCACAATCCAGTAGAATACCAAAATGGTAAGAAATCCGGTCCAGAAGTTGGTGGTCAGGTGCGGAATATAATTATGTGTGCCGGCAATGGTGAGTTCCTGCAAGGAGTTGAAGGGATCCATGAGATACAATCCCAGCAGACGCGAACCGCTCAACGAACCTTCCAAAATACCCAGGTCGAAGGTGAAGGAAATCACGAACAGGATATTGATGAAAATCAAGAACATCCAGCGGCGGTTGCGCCAGGTATGACGGCCTTTGGCGCGGTCGTGCCATTCCTTGTAGGAAATACCTTCGCGCATGAAGGGCAATTCTTCCTTTTTCTTGGGCGGCAAGGGCTTGCGTCGTTTATCGCCATGAAGTAAATCGTATAAGTAAGCCATAATTTTCGGATTTTAGAGTTCTGCGGGTTCAATGACAATAGCTTTGGGCTCGGTGGGACAAACCATTTCACACACACCGCAACCCACGCATCCTTCCAATATTTTCGGTAGCATACGGCCTTCGCCGGTTTTTTCCATTACGATGGCATCCTCACCCAGCGGGCAATAGACGGCACAGAGGTCGCACATCTCGCGCTTGACGTGAATTTCGTCCGTATGGACCCGTTCGTCCTTTCCGGGCGGGCGCAATTTGGCGCGATGCTTGGTGAGCGGGCCTTCGTAACCCTTGCCGTGATAGGCCAGACATTTTTCCGGATCCACCTTGGCGATTCCCAGGTGATAGACCCGTTTCATGGCATGAATTTGCACCTTGAACGGATTGACATCCGCAGGCAATTTATTGTTGTATTTGGCATACAATTCCGTTACGGCTTCTTCGCCGGCTTTCTTGAACACTTGGAAATTCAAAGCCGCCGTGGGACAGGTCTCGGCACATTGAATGGAATCGCAGGAGAAATCGCAAGCCTGTACGTCGGCGTCGATATAAGGCGTTCCGTAGGAAAGTCCGGCATCCCAGTCGGCCAATTTGATGGCACGCACGGGACAAATTTGCACACACAAGCCGCATTTGATACAGGCAAACAGGAATTCGTCCTCGTTGATGGCTCCGGGCGGGCGCAACAATCCGCGGCTGCGCATGTCCGATTTGTCTTTGAGCCAATAAGCCACGCTTCCCACCGCCGCCAGCGACACAACGGCCGCCGCCGAGGCTTTCAGGAATTGGCGCCTGTTGAGTTTGGCATCATTCTTTCCCATTATACATCGGTTTATAAGGTTCGTATTTTTTCAGGTAAATTTTCATATTGAAAATAGGTTTCTTATCCTTCATGATAAACACCGGCTTGCTGAACGGAGCCAGTTTTTCCAGATAATCCAAAAGCGACAGGATGGGCGCACCGAAAAAGAATTTCACATCCGGATTGAAGCGCCATAGCCGCGCATGGTATTCATAGAGGCGGTAAGGAAAATCGCCGATATTGTCGCGGTCCTTGTCATAGCCTTCGTAATCGTCCCAATAGTTGTGTTCCCATTTGTTACGATAGGCACCGCCGCCTCCTTGCACGAATATTTGTTGCAAATTGTCGTGGAACAGGTTGTCGGTAAACACGTTACCTTCCTGATCTTTCAGGAATTCGATTCCCGTACCGCAGAAAGCGATTTCGTTGCCTTGGATGGTGTTCTTTTTCCAGGGCACAAAGGGCGACACATCGATATAAATTCCGCGGGCCGAATAGAGGAAACGGTTGTTGAGGATTTGGTTGGAGGAAGTTTCCTTCATTCCCAGGCACATTCCCGTAACGCCTTGCGAGTTCTCGATGAGGTTGTAGTCCATGATGGTCTCTTCGCTGTACATGAGGAACACGCCTACGGACGAATTGCTGAAATGGTTGTAGGAAATTTTGTTGTTGTGCGAATACATGAAGTGGATGCTGTACCGGTTGCCGTCGCCTTTGTTTCCGATAAATTGGTTGGCTTCGGAGTACCAAACCACCATGTCGCGCACTTGGTGCCAATAGTTTTCCTGAACCAGGTTGTTTTTGGAGTACCAGAAACGAATGGCATCGCCTTTCATACCTTTGGTGTTCTTGGCGATGGAGGTGATGTCATTGTGAAGAATTTTCCCGTACTCGGACCAAAACACATCGATACCGAACAGGGTGTTTTCTATTTTATTATTATAAATTAGAAAACCGTTTTGCTTATTGACCTTTACGGCACAATCGATTTTGTCGGGCGAGTCGCCGGAATTGATCAATTTGCAATTCCGCACCGTTACGTTGGGCGCTTCAATGTAAAGCACCGAGCGCTTGTGAAGACCGGTGATGGTGGCATGGCCTTGTCCGTCGATCACAACGCCTTCGGTACGAATATGGCCGGGACCGTGGTAGAGGGCGGCTTGGAGTTTGAGCGTATCGCCGGGCTGCAAACTGTCCAATAGCGGTTGCAATGAAATAACAGGCGCACCAGGCGGCGCACCTTTCACTTCATGTTCCAATCCCGGTTTGTAGCCACCCAGTTGGGCGGCTACCGGGAAAGTGTATAATATTAATATAAGGTATATAAAACCTTTTTTCATCTTCTTAGAAAGCGGATTCGGTTTGGGATTCCTTAATGTATTTGTTCTTAAAGGCCAAACTGATAAACATGAGCAACATACCGGCCAAGCCGATAAAGAAACCTTTGTCGGGATACGACTCGGTGGTAAATTGCGCCACCTTACCTTCGCCGAACACCGTGGGCATAAAAGGTTTGATACCGCTAAACGCACCACCGCCGTGCAATCCCAGATGATGGCCGTACCACCACAGATAATAAATATAAATGGCCAGGAAGAAAATAGGCGCCAAGGCGGTGATAATACCCAAAATGTTGGTGGATTTTTTGGGCACCAGGAACAGAAGACCGAAAATAAAGAACAACACGAAGATATATTTGGCGCTTCGCATGATTTTATCCAGCATCTTCAAAGCACCGGGAATTTCTTCGGGCGGAATTTTGTCGCCGGCATACACGGGATAAGGCACATGGTTACCCAATTCATCCACATCATTCACGCCTTGTACAATGGGATACATACCGATAAAGTGGTTGATTTTGTTCATTTCGATCAAGCAGTCGGCGCCGGCATCCATGGCCAGCTCTTCGCGTTCGCGGACGCCTTCGCATCCGTTGTACACGCCGTCGTACTTAAACTCGATACGAATACCCTTCGGGTACATGCTTTTGGGATACTGATGGCTCTGCAAAGCCACCCACCACATAGGCATGAAATAGGTCATGATAATAAGGGCCAGACCGATAATTCCGGTCAGCAGATAGAGGATTCCGAACTTAGATTTTGTTATACTCATCGCTATTTATTTTTTTTCAAAATTGGTGATTTTCTGATAAATCTCAAAGAATTCGCACGGATTTTTTGGGCGGATTCTCAGTTTTATTCAAATATAAAACATTTGTCAGTCATTTAAAAGGAAAGCCGCCAGAAAATGGCGGCTTTTCCCGTAACTTAGTTTACATCCGGATTATTTTCCGGCTTTTTCTTTGATGACTTGTTCGGATTTGGCTTTCATGTACTCAATCAACTTATCCACATCTTTGGGATCCACATGTTGGTTGGGCATGTAGAGTTTGAACTTGTTGGCCAACGCAACGATGTCCGGATCTTTGTGATGTTTTTCGGTATGGAGAATCCAGTCTTTCAACCATTCTTTGGAACGGCGTTTGTGAACCATGAGCAGGTCGGGACCGTTGAAGTCTTCACCGAATTTGTGACAAGCGTTACATCCGTAGTTCAAGAATTCGATTTCACCCGGCAACATGTTTTTCAACTCGATGGCCGAGGGTTTGAAGGCTTGAACTTCTTGGTCCCACTTGATACGATCGGTGTAAGCCAATACACGTTTTTTCTCGGCGGCTTGGTCGAATTTCACGGTCAAGTAACCCACCAATTGACGTTTACTCGGGCTGTTTTGTGCATCCAGGAGGATGGGATACACACCGGATTTTTCGGCATTGAACTTGATGGTAGCCGTTTCACCCGGAGCATAAGCATACATCTTGTCGTAGGATGCGATCTCATATACATAATGATCATACACGCTTTGACCCAAGTTGGTCAGGTGGATCACCACGTCTTGACCTTGGGTTACTTCGATATTGGCGGGCGTAACTTTGCCGTCCTTGATGGTTCCGAAGATTTCCACCGTGTTGCCTTTCGTATCGGTTTTTTCTTCACCGGCATTGATGGCATATTTGGATTTGGACATGGTGGTAATATCGGTACCTACGGGATATACTTCCATGGCATTGCCTTCGTACACATCGCGACCGATCATGGCCGTGTAGTGCGGTTCACCCATAGGCAACGGCAAGTCGTAGATGATCTTCGGTTGTTCGGATTCGATGTCGATCAACTGGTGGTTTTGCGGGTGCAGAGGACCTACCGGGTTGAAACGGTCGATGGACAGTTTGTTCAAAGCGATCAGGTATTTACCGCGCGGTTTTTTGGTGTCGCCGTGGTAGGATACCAAGTGACCGATGTTGTAGTGCGAAGGCACATAAGCCAATACGGAGTTTTTACCTTCCGGATCGTCGCTCTTGTAGTTCCATTTGGTTACACGCGAATCCACGTAAATGGAGGTATAGATCACTCCGTCGCGGCTGTCGAATTGGTTGTGCAGAGGTCCCAGACCCACTTCCACCGACTTGTGCAAAGCGGCCTTCAAAGGAATGATGGGAATGCCGAATTCGTCTTTGCCTTCGAAGTTTTTGTCCTTGATGGCTTTCATGATTTTGTCGAAATCATATACCCAAGCGTGGGAGTCCAATTTACCGGCCACGATGATGTACTTACCGCAAGGGCTTACGTCCACACCGTGAGGCGATTTGGGTTCGGGAATCAAGTAGAGCAAGCCGTTTTTCACCGCTTCGTCGATGGTAATTACGTGCATGCCGTTAACCACTTTCTTACCGATTTTACCGGCTTTGAAGAGTTCTTCGGCTTTTTTCCAGTTGGTTACGTGCAAGTAGTCCACGTCACGCGACGAACAACCGGCTTCGAAAGGAGGACGTCCGGCTTCGATACCGCCGAAGTACATTTCCGTACAGAAGGAGTTGGTGAATCCCCAGCCGTAGGATTTGGCTTTACCGGCATCCGAAAGGTCTTGGGTGTACGGAGGAAATTCGAAGGTAAAGGATTTGTTGAGGTCCACTTTACCGGATTCGTTATCGAATTTCCAGTAGGTCAAACCACCTCGCCAGTATTTTTTGAAGTTGGCTTCGGTGAGTTCATGATATTTGTGATCGTAGGGAGCCGGATATTGGCAGGCTTCCATGATGTATTCGGAATTGGGCGTAAAGAAGCTACCACCGTGATCCGAACGGAAGATCGGGTTTTGGATGATTTGTTTTACATACCAGTCGCGCAGGTCAACGATGTAGATACGCGGGTTGGCTTTATCGTTAATACAGAGCCATTTTCCGTTGTAAACACCGTCGGTTTCGGAGAAGCCGGGATGGTGGGTATCACCCCAGAGGATTTCGGCACCGTCGATAAAACCGTCCTTCATCAAGTTGTAGGTTTCTTCGGAGTATCCGAAACCGGCATAGGGTTGACGGGTGTTGATGGGAATGTATTTTACCATACGCATGGAAGGGAACACATAGGTGGGCATGTTACCTTCCTGACCGCCGGAGTTGGCAGCCACACCTTCGTCTTTCAGGTTGTCGGGCGTATAGGTTTTAACGGCCGCCAACACGTCGTCTTCGTTCAAGCCGCGGCGTTTTACCACGTCTTGGAAGCTTTCTTTACCGCGGGGCGCACCCACGGCGGATTCTTTGGTCGTGCCGCCTTTTTCTTCACCGCCTTTACCGCATTGTACGGCAAATACGGTGATGAGCAGGAGGGCCATAGCGGCCGTCAAGGCACGGAACCAACCGGATTTGAATATATTTTTCATAATGTTATTCATTTTATTATTTATACAGGTAAGCAATTAGGTTTACTGTTCTTTACCCAGTTTTTCATCCAACAATTTCTTGGCACGCAAACCTACGTCGGCTGCCTTAACTTGATATTGCCAATATTGTTCGGCCCACAGGAAGGCATCTTTCCATTTGCCTTCTTTTGCATATTTCTTATAGTTGTCTTCGGCGAACTTGGCTTTGTTCAATTGGTCAACGGCGTCTTCCACCAAAGCTTTTACATAAGGATATTTTTCATAGTGGTTTTCTTTCAAGTATTTCACCACACCGTTGATCACATCGGCGGTTTGCTTGATAACTTCCACTTTCTTTTCGTAATCTTTCTTATATTTTTCCAAATCGGCTTTGGTGAGTTTTTCTTTTACGTTGGCACCGGCATCCAGGCTGCTGAAATTGCTTCCGAGCGGAGCACCTTTATAGCCTTTGGGACGTACCAGCAGGATACCTTCCATTTCCAAGTGAAGTGCCGAACAGAATTCCGTACAGTAGTAAGGGAACACACCGGCGCGGTCGGCCACAAAGGTCAAGGAAGCCGTTTTACCGGGTTCGAACGAACCGTGCTTACCATAGGTGTCCACGGTGAAGCCGTGGGTTTCGTCTTCGGCACGTTCCAGGTTGGTGAGGTGGAAGGTGACGATATCGCCTTCGTTTACTTCCACGATTTCAGGTGTAATGTGCGAACGGATCAACGTACCGAAAATGTGTACGCGGTTTCCTTTACGTTCCACTTTTTCCTGACCGGCCACGGCACGGAAAGGAGAAGGTTCACCCGTACGGGAGTTGGTACCCGTAGGATAACGGATGATGGGTTTGATGGTGGTACGCAGGATAAGTTCGTTGCCGTACACGTTGGCTTGCGGCAAGGTCATGGTGTAGAGGTCGGTCATTTCGTCATCGGCCGAGATGTCGATCAGGTGTTGAATGCTCGGACGAACCGGACCGGTCTTAGGCAAGTTTTTCAGATAGGCTTCCTTATCCACGGCAATCAGGTAGTTGGAATGAGGATGAGCCGATTGACCTTGCGGCGTCGTGATGTACGAAGGTTTGAAGTCGAGTTTAACTTCGTCTTTTTTGGTTCCGTTTACGTAATCGAAACGAACGATTTTGCTGTCGTCATGAGCCGAAGCATAGGCAATGTTTTTGCGGTAGTCGAAAGTTACGTCCACCACGCCTTTGCCAACGGGAATGGATTTGTGCAGAACGGCGTCGGCTTTGACGTTTTTACCCAGATTGGATTTGATTTTGGCGGCATCCAATACCAATACGTTGTCGGCGGCGAGAACTACGTATTTGCCGTCGGGCGAAACTTTTACGGTATTGGCGGCTGCGGGCAATTCGATGAAGGAAACGCTGCCTTTGATTTTGTCGAAAGGTACCACGTTGAAGTCGTTCACTTTGGTTTTAGCGGCGGCTTCGGCTTTTTTGTAATCCATAGCCAGGAGGTAGTATTTACCGTCTTTGATGGCCAATTCGAAGAACAAGCCGTCGCTGGCACCTTTACCGGCATCGTTGTAGTCCAATTGATAAGCGGGCAATTCAACGGCAAAGGATTGTTCCTTGATGATACGTCCTTTGTGTTCACCTTCTTTTTCAATACGGTGAACTTTCCAGAAAGTAACGGCGTTTTTGGCTTTGGCCATATCGGTTTCGCGCATATCCCAAGGATGAGGATATTGACCCGATTGGATCACATATTCGGTGTTGGGCGTTACCACGGCTTGCGCGAACAGGTTGTTCATGATGGGATTGGACAGAACCTGCTTGGTTTCGAAGTCGTCCAGACCCATAAGAGCCACACGCGCATTGGCGCCGTCAGTAAAGAAAGCGTATTTACCGTCGTAATCGCCGTTGGTTTCCGAATAAGCCGGGAAACGCATGTCACCGTAAGTGGGAATGCGGTTGTCCAACGAGGATTTTTTCAGGAGCAATTGCGATTCGTCGTCGAAACCGTATCCTTGCCAAGGTTCGGGTGTAAACACACCGACATACTTGTAGATACGCATCGACGGAACGCCGTACACGATCATCGTACCGGAGTTACCGGTACCCACAATGCCGAAGTATTCGTCACGTCCGCCACGCGGCATGAACGTTTTTACTGCGGCAAGCTTGTCTTTGTCAGTCAAGCCGCGTGCTTTCATCACGCCTTCGACTG
>JAADEB010000025.1 GCA_013153655.1 Chlorobiota bacterium | reverse complement strand
TCCCGTGTCCCACAGTAGGAGATTGCCACGGCTCCGCTTTCCTTTGCTTATTTCCAAGCGGCGGAGCCTCGCAATGACCGCACCGGTCACCAGTCATCGGTCACCCGTCAAAACTATCGATTTAACGATTCAACGATTTAACGGTTTAACAAATCTATTCAACTTTTCAACTTTTCAACTATTCAACAGAACAAATCCGCCACCAACCGACATTTTTGCAGAATTCACCAATGGGTATTATCTTTGATAAAATTATAGAAAAAAACGATAGCCATGAACCATATCAGCGAACTCAAAAAGCATAAATCCCAACAAGACCAAAAAGCTTTCAACGCCGTACTGGACCGGTTTCTTCCCGGCCTTCAACGCTACATCCGGCACCGTATCAAGACCGCCGAAGCCAAACACCTGTTACCCGTCAATTTCTACGACGCAACCGACGTTTTGGCCGAAGTATATCTGCGGATTTATGACAAAATGAATGAAATAGAGGACGAAAAAGGCCTCAAAATCCAAATGTTTCGCCTGGCCGATGAGATTATCGAAGAATATATTCGCAAGGAGAAACCGGGACACAAACGTTTGCCCGTGGACAAACTCCTGGCCGAAGAATTGAAGATGATGCGCGAGGTGGAGAACCTGACCGTGGATGCCGACGGAGAAATCATGCTGGTGGACGAACTGGACGATATTTCCTATCATCAGGACGAATTCAAACCCAAAGTATTCCTCTTCGACAAAGATGCCGAAAAGGATTTCGCCCGCGCGCTCAACCTTTCGGAAGCCGATTTCAACGAAGAACGCTTCCGTAATGTATTCGGTAGCATCTACGCCCAACTGCCCGACACCGTACGCCGCATCCTCGACCTGGTGTCCATCGGTGGCCTGACGGCCGAAGAAGCAGCCGGCGTTCTCAACATCTCCGTGGGTGAGGTCAACGAAGCACTGGAAGGTATCAAAATGCAAATCGACAAAAACCGCTAATGGCCAAGAAAAACAAACAAAGCCCGTTCAAAAACCATATCGATATCCGTAACAAAAAAGCCCGCTTCGACTACGACATCCTCGAAAAGTACGAAGCGGGTATTCAACTTACGGGTACCGAAATCAAGGCTATTCGTATGGGAAAGGCCTCTATCGCGGAAAGTTATTGCGAATTTAACGATCGCGGTGAACTCTTCGTGACCAACATGTATATCAAGGAGTACGACTACGGTACCCACTACAACCATAATCCCAAACGCCAGCGTAAACTACTGCTACACAAAAAACAGTTGCGCAAACTCCGCCAAATGGCCGCCACCAAAGGTATCACCATTATTCCGTTGCGCCTGTATATCAACAAAAAGGGTTTGGCCAAAATGGAAATAGCCGTGGCCCGCGGCCGCAAGAAGTACGACAAACGCCAAGTGCTTCGCGAACGCGACATCGCCCGCGAACTGGACCGCGAAAGGAAAAAATATATCTAATCCTCCCCTTCCGGCTTTAACAAAAAACCGTTATAGAAATACTACTAGAAAACCTCAAACATCTGCTGATGCAAATCAAAAAAATCATTTACAATCCTGAAATCTAATAACACAAAATCTTTGTTATCATATGATCCCGCCCACTGCGAATATATACCAAAAAAATTCCGTTTGAACGGACGGTTATTTTGTTCAAACCTTTCCTTAAATGTTTTTGCAACAACAAACGTCCGGCTTGATCAAACAGCAATATTTCCGCTTCACGAAGACTATGAACATATAAATTACGGTCGTTTACACTTAGCTCAAAATCCTGTATTCTAGTTAATTTACCGGCTAAATTAGGATTATCCAAATCGAATGACTCAATAACCGAACCGTCGCTACGAATGGCATCGACATGCATACGGGTGTCATCCAACACATGTACTTTAAGGAAATGATACGAACGGTCGGTAGTCACGATATTAGGATAACTGTCGTCGGGAGTTGCCAACGAGGCCCCTCCGCCTCCCGTTGTAATATGCTGTACCCCATTCACTTCGGCCCGGGCATAATAATGATTATGTCCATTAATGGCCATTACCACATGATATTGTTCGAAAAGAGGTTGTAAGTAATTTTGTACGTCTTCATTATTCCCATGACCTCCGGCCGACCATCCGGGGCGATGATATAAGGCGATTTTCCAGGGTTTGGAAGTATTGGCCAAATCGTTTTCTATCCAATCATACTGCGTGCTACCCGGATCATAATCCACGAATTGATCGATGACAGTAAAATGAATATTTCCGTAATCGAACGAATAATAATAACCTTCGTTATTGTTCTCAAACATGGGATAAGGAAAATATTTGGCGAAAAGTTCGCCTCCACGCTCATGATTTCCTTGGGCGGCAAGATAAGGCAAGGAAGCTAGTAACCTATTTATATACGGATAATCCGATGAAAAAAATTGTTCATCCCAATCGGTTTCAGAATCTCCTTCAGCTACCAAATCTCCCGAATTCACAATAAATGTTTGCGAAAGAGGGTCGCGGGAAATTTCATCCAAAATGGCTTCGGCTACACGGTTGTGTTCCCGGGGTTGTGAACGAGTGTCTCCGTATGCATAAAAAGCCACATCCGTATCGGTGTCTTCCGCTCCGGCATAAAAAGTTCCTTGAAATTCGCCTCCGTCACAAATAACGTGATAATAATATTTTGTTCCCGGAGTAAGATTACTTAAATCCACTCGGTGTTGATGGTCGTCTCCATACTCACTTACATTTATCGAACCCGATGCATAAGTGGTATCCGTACCCCATTCGAATGTACAACTACCGGAAGTTAATAACTGCCAAAGAATAATCATTTCGGTATTGGATGCCGTATAAATCAGATACGGACGCTTGCGATATATATGTTCACCCAAATTTTCAAACAAAAGCTCCAAATCAAAACTAACATCCGAACTGCTCGCACTACGCTGATGAACCTCCACGGCAACGGTATTGTCTCCTTGTACCAGGTAATCCGAAGGAAAATAATAGGAAATAAAATTATTTTCATCCGCCCCGGAAGCCGACCCGGATGCGGGAGTATCATAGGTAATGGAATCCGAAGGCATATTGGTTCGCAACACTTCCCGTCCATTTATATAAACAATGGCCCCATCGTCTCGTACAAGCCGTAAGTGAATCCCGTTTTGGACGGAAGGATCATCCACTTGAACAGTTTTTCTAAAATAATAAGTAATATGTCCCGATTCCAACACGGTATTTTCATCTCCGTCACCAAAACCTAATTGAGCATTACCGGCAGGCCATGACGAATCGTCGTATCCGGGTTCACGCCAAGCCGTACCCAAATCGTTTCCCTCATCATTATATTTCCAAACATCTCCCGAGGGTATGATGGTCTGAGCATTTAAACCCGTCCATACTAAGGTCATAAAAACAAAAATAAAATTTCTCATTTGTAAAATTTTAGTTCTACAAATATGAAAATAAGTTTTTATTAAATCAAATTTTTAGTTAAATACATTTTAATGATTTTTTTCTTAATGCAAAGGAAATGAAAGGTATTGTTTATCTTTGACACAAAAGAAGCGCATATGGCGGAATTTGAAAAAATTACGGAAAAGGAATCCAAGTACCGGGATTTGGAAAAAAAATCCATTCGGGAATTGCTGACGGCCATTAACAATGAGGACAAAACGGTGCCTTTTGCAGTGGAAAAGGCCATTCCGCAAATCGAGAAATTGACCGAGGTGGTGGTGGACCGTTTGAAAAAAGGCGGCCGTTTGTTTTATATCGGCGCGGGAACCAGCGGACGCTTGGGGGTGGTGGATGCATCGGAATTGCCACCGACTTTCGGGGTGGAAGACGACCTGGCCATTGCCTTGATTGCCGGCGGCGACACGGCCATTCGCAAAGCCGTGGAAGAAGCCGAAGATTCTTATGAAGGAGGCTGGGAAGACCTGCAAAAATTCAACATTTCGCCGCGCGATGTATTGATCGGTATCGCCGCATCGGGTACAACGCCTTATGTGGTGGGAGCCGTCCGGAAAGCACGGGAACACGGTATTGCCACGGGCGCCATCACCATGAATCCGGGCAGTCCGTTGGCCGAGGCGGCGGAATTTCCCGTGGTAGTGGTGGTGGGTCCCGAGTTTGTAACGGGCAGTTCGCGCATGAAAGCCGGTACGGCACAAAAACTGGTTTTGAACATGATTTCCACCACAAGCATGATTCAATTGGGCCGGGTAAAGGACAATAAAATGGTGGATATGCAATTGACCAACCAGAAATTGGTGGATCGCGGCACACGAATGATCATGGCCGAAACGGGTATGGACTACGATAAGGCCCGGGCGGAATTGCTCAAATGGGGCAGCGTACGCCGGGCACTGAAAGAATATTTTAAAACGCATCGCAGTGAATCATAAATTTTTTGCCAACATCTCCGGGATGCTGCTCCTAACGATCCTGCTGACGGGAGGTTGCAGTTTTTTCGGAGAAAAGAAGGATAGGGCCGCAGGTGAACAAAATTTTTGGCAGGCTCGCATCGATTCCTTACACCGGGCTCTGGCTCCCGATGCACGGGATCATGTGTTCGAAATCCGTTTGACGAAAAAAGACGGCCGCTTTACGCTAAGCGGAAAGACGGATATTCCCGGCCTCTACGATTCCATTGTAAAAAATGCCGGGAGACACGGACTTCCCGTGAATAAAATCGTTTATTTGCCGCTGCCGGATTTCAGGGATTCGGTGGGGGTGGTAAAACTTTCCACGGCCAATTTACGCACTTCCCCCTCCCACCGCGCCGAACTGGCTTCGCAATTGCTACGGGGGATGCCTGTTCGGATTTTGGAATGGAAAGACGGTTTCTATCGCGTACGGACCCCTTCGGGATATTTGGGTTGGATGGCCAAAGAAGGATTGCATCTCATGGATAGCAAAGCTTTTGCCACCTGGGCCGAAGCTCCCAAAATCCTGATGACCGATAATGCGGGAGCCATCTACGATACCCTCGTGCCGGGTGCCCGTCAGGTGGCGGATGCCGTACGAAATAATGTGGTAAAACTGATACAACAAACCGGTGATTATTACTTGGTGGAAATACCGGGCGGTAAGCGCGGATATGTCCCCGAATCCTCATGGGTGATGCTGGACGAATGGGAGGAAATGAACCAGCGTTTCGCATCACCGCGGGATGTGGTTTTGGAAGCCGCTCATCATTACGGCGGGATTCCTTATCTATGGGGCGGCACATCCGTCAAAGCATTGGATTGTAGCGGATTTACCAAAAATCTTTATCAGAGTTTCGGCTACTTGCTTCCCCGCGATGCCTCACAACAATATAAGGCCCTGGAACCGGTGCCTTTGACGGAAAAACTGGATAGCGTACAGGCCGGCGATTTGTTGTTTTTCGGGCGCAAAACGGAGCATGGCAACAAGATTACTCATGTGGCGCTATACATTGGCGGAGGCCGTATCATACACGCCACCGGCGAAGTAAAAACCGAAAGCCTTTTTCCGGAAGATTCGTTGTACAACGACGCACGCAGGCAAACATTATTGGAAGCCGGTCGTATTTTCGGTTCCTATCAATTAAGAATATATCCTTATTACACCCGGGAAGGGGTAAAAATATTTTTTGCACAATAGCGTTTTTTTCATATGGCGAGACTTTGGCTTTTGATGATGGCTTTATGGTTAACGGCGCCCATATATGCGCAATCCACGGGGACCGTAAAGGGCCGTGTGAGCGACAGCACGGGAAATCCCTTGGCGGGTGTCAACATCCGCTACGCCCCCGGAAAAGGCGCCGTAACCGGTCGCGAAGGACGCTACGAATTGAATCTTGCTCCGGGACATTACAATTTGGTTTTTACTTATCTGGGATTTGAAACTGTCCAAAAACAATTACAAATCGAAGCAGGACGCACTTATGTCCTGAACCTGCGCATGCGCCCCAAAGCCGAAACCATAGGAACCATACATATTTCCGGTCATACCGCCAAGGAAAAAGAAGGTGCCACGCTCCTACCCTTGCAAAGCATCGAGCTGGCTCCCAGTCCCACCATGTCCATTAAAAACATCTTGATCAGCCTGCCTTCGGTAAGCCAATTGGACGAAATGAGTTCCCAATATCTGGTGCGAGGCGGAAATTATGATGAAAATGCCGTTTATATCGACGGCATGGAAGTTTTTCGGCCCTATTTGATTCGTAGCGGACGTCAGGAAGGCTTATCGGTGGTCAATCCGTCATTGATTCATTCGCTCTCCTTCTATCCGGGTGCCTTTCCGGTGGAAATGGGCGATAAATTGTCATCGGTTTTGGATATTCATTACGAAAAACCCCGGCAAAACCACACTTCGCTGGAAGCGGGATTTACGGGGGGCAACGTGGCTTTTTTCAGAAAAGGAAACAAGTGGAATGCCATTGCAGGCCTGCGTTATCTAAACAACACCCTGCTGGTACGCAGCATGGAAGGCGATGCGGAATACCGTCCGGCATTTGCGGATTTTCAATCGGCCTTTCGTTACCGCTTTTCAGCTCGATGGGAGCAAGAAGCGCTGGTTTATCTTTCGCTCAACCGCTACCGTTTTGTTCCTTTTACCAAAACCACCAATTTCGGCACCTTTACCGATGCCAAATCCCTGGTTATTCGCTACGAAGGACAGGAAAAAGACGCCTTCGACAGCCAATTTATGGCCTTAATAACCCGCTACATTCCCCATAAAGACATTGAATGGACTTGGACCAACAGTTTCTACCATAGCAACGAGCGGGAATATTTCGACATTCTGGGAAGCTATTATATCGGCGAGCCGAATACGGATATGTCGGGCAACGGCTTCGGCGACCCTATGAATCTGCAATCGCTGGGTGCCGAATTGGATCATGCGCGCAACGATTTGGATGCACTCCGCGGTCAAACGGAATTGAGCCTTAAATGGACAAAAGGGCGGCGTCAGTGGTCCTTCGGCATTTCGGGCACTTTGGAAAACATCCGCGACCGCTTGCGTGAGTACCAGGTCATCGACTCGGCAGGCTTTTCGGTCTTGCCTCCGGGCTCGGAATTTGTTCCCGACGAGCCTTATAGCCCCGACACTTTGCCCTTGCTTCCTTTTCAGGCGGCACGGGCCGATTACCTGAACATTCGTTGGCATGCCGGTGCCTATATTTCCTACCGCAACCGCCTGAAAAAAGGTGATTGGAAATGGGATATAGCCACGGGAATCCGCCTGCGCTATTGGACATTGACCGAAAAAATAAACGTTCTCTCAGGACAGGGCTTTCTGCTTAGTCCGCGCTTAAACCTGTTTGTCACCAACCGGCAATGGCCCGACCACCGTTTTCGTCTCGGAACCGGTATTTACATGCAACCACCTTCCTATCGAGAATACCGGGCACCGGACGGTTCTTGGCATCCCGGCATACAGCCTCAAAAGGCCTGGAACATTTCGCTTGCCCACGCCTGGACCTTCATGTGGGACGATTTCCCTTTCAAGCTCAATACGGAAATCTATTACCGCTACCTTTGGGATGTAAATCCTTATACGGTGGAAAACCTGCGTATTCGTTATTACGCAAAGAATAATGCCATCGCTTATGCCTACGGAATCGAAAGCCGCTTATTCGGCCGCCTGTTACCCGGAACGGATTCATGGCTCAGCCTGGCGTGGATGAAAACCGAACAAAACATCGACGGTCGCGGTTGGATTCCCCGTCCTACGGACCAGCGCTTCAAAATGAACCTTTTCTTTCAGGATTATGTTCCCGGAATGCCTTTCCTGCGCATGTATCTCAACAATATTTTTGCCACCGGACTGCCTACGGGTGCCCCCCTCTATGCCGATCCTTACGATTTTATGTTCCGTACCCGTAATTATTGGCGTACCGATATCGGGCTTTTTTATGTGTTAACCGATCATCCACGATGGCGCGAACGCCTGAAAAAATGGGACGAATGGGCCATAGGCCTCGAAATCGTCAATATGTTCGACCGCCGTAATTCGGTTTCCAATATGTGGATCCGTGAAATCTATACCAAACGCATGTACGGAGTGCCCAATTATATGGTGGGACGTATTTTTAATATTAAAGTTAAGATGAAATTTTAACCGAATTCAACCTTTTTTCAAAAAAAGAAAAACTGCGGGAATTTTGTGAATATCGGGCATATTTTTCAACCAATCCCGGGCCGGCATCGTACGGATAAATTCGGCGGAAGTAGTCAATCCCGCCGCCACACACAAAAGGGTTTGCGGAGATAATTTTTCAGCCAACATGGCAAGCATTTTTTGATTCCGGTAAGGCGTTTCAATAAAAATTTGCGTCTGACGGCGGCGCAGGGATTCATGTTCCAATTCCTTGATTTTCCTCGTCAAATCCTGCTTGTCGATAGGCAAATAACCGTGGAAGGCAAAACGTTGACCGTCCAGCCCCGAAGCGGCCAAAGCCAACAAAATCGACGAAGGCCCCACCAAAGGTTCCACCCGGAAACCCCGGCGGTGTGCCATTTGTACGACCCGTGCACCCGGATCGGCCACCGCAGGCATACCCGCATCCGACAACAAACCCATGGAATGTCCTTCCTCCATGGGACGTAGAAACTCCCGCCATTGCTCCGCAGCGGTATGTTTGTTGAGCAAATAAAAATGCAATTCGTTTTGCGGAACGGCCGGTGCCACTTTTTTGATAAATGCTCGTGCTTTTTTCTCCTTTTCGGCAATAAAATAACGAAGCCCGGCCACCACACGCGCATTGTAAGGCGGAAAAACCCTACCGGGTTCCGCTTCGCCCAAAAAATTGGGAATCAAATATAATATGGGTTCACGGACAGGCACCCGCGCGGATTTTTTCGGCTATCCGGTCGGTGGCCGCATCCAACAATTGATAAACCGTTCGAATCATTTCGCCGCCTTGCATATACGGATCCGGCACTTCCAAATGTTCGCCCGGATAAATTTCGTCCAAAATCAATTTTACCTTCTTGGCGGCCTCCTCGCCGGGAGCCATTTTCAGAACCGTTTCCAAGTTATAATGATCCATGACGTAAATACGGTCGAACCGGTCGAAATCTTCGGGTTTAAAAAGGCGCGCGCGGTGTTGCGGATAACAATCGTGACGCGCACATTCCGTCATGGTCAGGCGGCACGGAGGCTCACCCAAATGATAATGATCCAAACCCGCCGAATCCACTTCCACGCCCGGAACATCTTTCAATTTTTTCTTCAAAAGCGCCTCGGCCATGGGTGAACGGCAAATATTACCCAGGCATACGAACAGAATGCGGCATTCTTTGGCGGGAAGTTTTTTCATGATCAAAGACCGGTAAGCGTTTTTTCCAAATCGAGCACCTGCTCGCGAAAACGTTTGTCCACATCCATCAGGTTCTTGACGGTTTTGAGTGCATAAATAACCGTGGCATGATTACGCTTGCCGATGCGGCTGCCGATTTCTTCCAACGGCGAATCGGTGTATTTCTTGGAAAGGTACATGGAAATTTGCCGTGCCTGAACGATTTCCCTGCGGCGCGATTTGGACTGAATGTCTTCCACATCCAGGTTGAAATATTCGGCCACGATTTTCTGAATCATATCGCAGGTGTAAACCGGCTTGCGGTGGCTGACGAAATTGCCGATGACCTCTTTGGCCAAATTCAGGTCCAAAGGCTTGTGGTTGAAAGCCGATTGTGCGATCATGCTGGTGAGGATTCCTTCGATTTCCCGCACGTTGGACCGCACGTGACGCGCAATGTAATCCACCACCGCATCGTCCATTTGCACACCGTCCTGTTCGAGCTTGAAACGGATGATTTTCTTACGCGTTTCGAAATCCGGCGATTTCAGTTCCGCCGCCAGGCCCCATTTGAAACGCGAAAGCAGGCGCACTTCCACGTCACGCATGTCCACCGGCGCCTTGTCCGAGGTGAAAATCAATTGTTTTTTGTTCAGGTGCAAATGGTTGAAAATCTGGAAAAACACTTTCTGAACACCCGTTTTGCCGGCCAAAAACTGCACGTCGTCCACGATCAACACGTCGATCATTTGGTAAAAATGAATAAAATCGTCGCGCGTGTTGTTCACCACCGCCGAAGTGTATTGCTGGGTGAATTTCTCGGTGGAAACGTAGAGCACGTTCTTTTCCGGATGCAAGCGCTTCACCTCAATTCCTATGGCATTGGCCAGGTGGGTTTTGCCCAGACCCACGCCTCCGTAGATAAACAAGGGATTGAACGACGTGTTGCCCAGGAATTTGGCGATGGATTTCCCGGCCGAAACGGCCAAGCGGTTATTGGGTCCTTCGATAAAATTCTCAAAGGTATAATTGGGATTCAGCTGCGAATCGATACGGATTTTTTCCACACCCGGCACCACGAACGGACTCTTGATTTCCTTGCTCGTATGCGGCTTGTAGTTGCGCGTATCCACCCGCGGCGACTGCTTGCCCGGATAGGTCAGGTGCGAGGTGCCGCCCTGCGGTTTGTTGGTCATACGAACCAAATATTTCAGGCGCGCATTGGGTCCGATATTTTTTTTCAATGCCGCGCGCAAAAGCTCCAAATAGTGGGTTTCGAGCCATTCGTAATACAGGTTGGTCGGAACTTCGATGTAGAGCACGTCGCCTTTGAGCGCCACCGGCTTGATAGGTCGAAACCAAGCATCGAAAACATCCTGAGGCACGTTCTCACGAATGAAATCCAGACATTTTTCCCATACTCGGTTTGCGCTCATATTTTCCGTAACCTGTTGATTTAAAGTTTCCTTAATGATTTGTAAATAACGGAAGATTTTTTCCGCCTTTTTCTTGGACAAAAATTGGAAAAAATTTCCACATAAAAAAACTTTTTGAGCCTGTTTTTTTAAAAAAGTTATTGCTATATTATGAGCCGTAAAAAATCCGTTTTATGAACGACGATCAATCTTTCCACCTGTCCATTCGCACCCGCTATGCCGAAACCGACCAAATGGGTTACATTCATCACGGCGTCTATCCCGTTTATCTCGAATTGGCACGTATCGAATGGCTCAAAACATTTGGAATTTCTTATAAACAAATGGAAATCAACGGAATACTACTTCCCGTATACCAAATGAAAATCAAATATTTCAAACCCCTCACCTTCGATCAGGAAATCAAAGTATATGTCCGGCTCAAAACCCTGCGCGGACCCCGCCTCCAATTCGCCTACGAAATCCGCGACGAAAACAACGTCAAAACCACCGAGGCCACCGTGGAACTCGTCTTTACCAACCGCCGCGGAAAACCCATTCGGCCGCCCAAAGAGATTGTGGAAAAATTAAACGGAAACCGGGAAATCTAAATGTTAAGAAATTTAACGTTTTATTTGCGTTCCCGGTTTTAAGAAAAAACTTCCGGTTTCCCCTATTCCGCCACCTTTTCCCCCGCGTTTTTCACCGCGGCCAAGGTATCGCCCACGATTTTTTCCATCACACCGCTCACCTTTTTCGACAATGGCGCCACATCCAATTCGGGAAACATTAACGACACCATCCAGGGTTTTAGTTTCATGTAACGCAAGGTGGTCTTTCCGTTCTCATGCGCCACAATAATGCTCTTCGGCATCATCACGCCCATATCGTAGCTCATTTCCGTAAGCGCCTTATGGGATTTGGCCGGTTCGCAAATCTCCACGATACGGTATTCGAAATCCGGGTCCAAAGGCAAATGTTTCTTGGCATAAGTCTGCTTCAAATCATGTACGGCCTGAATACCGAAACCGTGTTTTTTGACGGCTTCTTCCAGTTTCTCCATCACCGTCTCGAAGGGTGCATCCACACTTTCCTTGTGGACCACCTCGCCCATAAGCCATTGGGATAATAATTTTTTCATCGTCTTGTTTTTTGCTACAATAATACAAGCTTTCTTCCTGTTTTTCAGCAACATAAGAAACGCTCCATTGAAACATGACCTACCCTGTTTTTCCCGAAAATCCGCCGGATTCCATGATATACCGTTTACATAAAGCCCGTTTCGGACCCCAACCTCTTTCGACCCGCCGCGGAAAATCCGCAAAAAACTTTCCCGGCCGAAAAAAATTATGCAAAAAAACCGCCCTCACCACGAGGACGGTTCCCTTATAATTATTATTAAGGTATAAATTATCCTTTCAGCTCATTCAGATAAGCTTCGGCATCAATGGCGGCCATACTTCCCGTAGCGGCGGCCGTAACGGCTTGTTGGTAGTGCGGGTCTTGTACGTCGCCGGCGGCAAACACGCCCGGCAAATTGGTTTGGGTGGATTTGGGTTTGGTGATGATATAACCGCGTTCGTCCAGATCGATTTGGCCTTTGAAAATGTCCGTATTGGGTTTATGACCGATGGCCACGAACAAACCTTCCAACGGAATTTCCTCTTCTTCGCCGGTTTTGTTGTTCACCACGCGCAGGCCTTCCACCACTTTGTCGCCCAAGACTTCCTTCACTTCGGTGTTCCACATCACGTCGATATTGTCTTTCTTAAACACGCGATCCTGCATGATTTTGGACGCACGCATTTGATCGCGGCGGATAAGCATTTTCACGTTTTTGGCGATATTGGACAGATACAAGGCTTCCTCGGCGGCCACATCGCCTCCGCCCACCACGGCCACGCGTTGGTCGCGATAGAAAAAGCCGTCGCAAGTGGCACAGGCCGACACGCCGCCTCCTCTCAGGCGTTGCTCGCTCTCCAAGCCCAGGTACATGGCCGAAGCGCCGGTGGCGATAATCACCACGTCGGCGGTTACTTCCTTGCTGTTGTCGATAATTACTTTGTGTTTTCCGCCTTTTTCCTTGCTGAATTCCACGGCCGTGGCCATACCGAAACGCACGTCGGTACCGAAACGTTCGGCTTGTTTTTTCATGCGTTCCATCAATTCGGGTCCTTGGATGCCTTCCGGAAATCCGGGATAATTTTCCACTTCGGTGGTGGTGGTCAGCTGACCGCCCATTTCCATTCCGGTGTACACCACGGGTTTATACCCGGCACGTGCCGCATAAATGGCGGCCGTATATCCGGCGGGTCCGGAACCCAGGATAAGTATCTCAATGTGTTCTTTGTCGCTCATAATATTACGGTTTTTTTGAGACGCAAATATACAACATATTCACGGATTTGACGCTAATGCTTTCACCGGTTTCGGATGTTTTTTATGATGGCGCGTCCGCCTGAGGCGGACCGGGTGATACGCTTGTATTCGGCTTGTCCTTTCCTTTTGCGGCGCCAACGGCTTGCCCGTGCCT
>JAADEB010000083.1 GCA_013153655.1 Chlorobiota bacterium | reverse complement strand
TTTACCGTTCCACGTTTCCCGAAAAAAACATCCGTCATCTGTCACCGGTCACCGGTCAATATCCTCGATTCAACGATTGCACGATTTAACGATTTAACAGCCCGAAAACCAATCTATTCAACTCTTCAACCCTTCAACTTTTCAACAGAAATTCCGGTTTAATCCGCCTGAGGCGGACACGGCGATTGCACGATTTAACATCTATCATCGATTTAACGGTTCAACAATTTAATAGATTGTAAATCAGCCTATTCAACTTTTCAACTATTCAACAGAAATACCCGGTTCAACGATTGCACGATTTAACGATTTAACAGAAACTCCCCATCTATTCAACCTTTCAACTATTCAACTTTTCAACAAAATTATCCGGTTTAACGATTTATCGGTTCCACGATTTAACAAATCTATTCAATAATCGTTTCTTCCCGGCTCAATGCTTAATCAACTTGTACATTTTAACTGTACCGTTTTTGTTTTGGAAATGGAACCAATAAACACCCGAAGGCAACCGGCTTATGTCCAAACGGTTGATGCCTTCATGCAACCGGCCACGTTCCAATACACGGCCGTCCGGATTGATCAGGCTGTAACGGATCATTTCCGCCGTCTCCACTTGTACCGTGCCTCTTGCCGGATTGGGATAAAGAAGAATGTTATCCGCCGGTATTTGCGTCACGTCCAAAGCATCGCATTCGGCTTGGGTTTCCACGAAATGCGTAGTGGAATCGATTTCGGTCCAATGTTGTTCGCTCCAATCGGCATCGTCCACATAAATACAGGTCAAATTCGGATTGTTGCGTGCATTGAACGAGGTGATTTGGGTGTTATGACCGTTGCGTACGTCCATGGAGGTTAGTTGATTGGATGCGGCATTTATTTCGGTCAGTGCCGTATTCCGGGTCAAATCCAGGAATTGAATTTGATTGGCGTTACATACCAATTGTTCCAGCGCCACATTGTTTCGCAGGTCCAAATCCGTCAGTTGATTGTTGGCGCAATAAAGAGATTGCAATGCCGTGTTTTGGGTCAAATCCAAGTCCGTCAATTGATTATTGCTGCATGACAGCCAAGTCAAGGCCGTGTTTTGGGTCAAATTCAGGGAATCCAAGGAATTATCGTTACAAGCCAAATGCTCCAATTGCGTATTAAGGCTGACATCCAAGCTCGTTATTTGATTAAAACCGCAATCCAACAACGTCAAATCCGTGTTTTGACTTAGGTTTAACGAACTCAATTGATTGTTGTGGCAGCTCAATTGTTGCAAAAGCGTATTGGTGGTTACATCCAATTGGGTCAATTGGTTTTCGGAGCAATACAGCCACCGGAGTTGATCGTTACGCGTCACGTCCAGTTGGCTCAATTGATTTTCCGCACAGGACAACCATTGCAAGGCCGTGTTATGCGATATGTCTATGGAGGTCAATGCATTATCATGGCAATCGAGGGTTTGCAAGGAGCTGAAATCTTCGATGCCCGTCAAATCGGCGATTTGCAAGCCGTGAATATCCAAAGTCGTTACCTGGTTGATACGCGAAGTATATACGTAATCGTCATTATCCGTTCCGTTGCCCATGCTGGACGGATCGCCTACATTTACGGTGTTTCCGCTTGCGTCGTGGGTTTCCAAATAATGTTCGAATTGATCGTCGGGAACGTAAGTTTCGCTGTAATGACAATTGTCGCTAAACGAAGCCGTGTCATCTACATAATCCCGCCAATTGTTTTCGCTCCATGCCGGGTCGTCCACCTGAATACAGGTCAGGTCGGGATTGTTTCTGGCATCGAAAAGGCTCATATATCGATTCCTTCCGTTCTGTACGTTCAACATTTCCAATTCATTGTACGAACAATCCAATTGCTCCAAAGATCCGTTGTACGTAACATCCAAAGCATCCAGCATATTATGCGAACATTTTAACACCTCCAACGATCCGTTTTGCGTAACATCCAAACTTTGCAACGCATTATAATCGCATCCCAATTCTTCCAACGAACCGTTATGCGACAGGTCCAAAGACGAAATTTGATTATACTGGCAATAAAGTCGTTTTAGTTGTGCGTTATGCGTCACATCCAATCCGGTCATCTGGTTGTGGTGTATGTACAAAAATTGCAATGAACCGTTTTGGCTGACATTCAAATTCGTAAGTTGATTATAATAAGCATATACGGTGACCAAATGGATGTTATTTGTCAAGTCCAAATCCGTCAATTGATTGAAACCGCAGGATAAGACCTGTAAATCCGTATTTTGACTCAAATCCAAGGTGGAAAGGGAATTGGAGTAGCAGAATAATTGTGTCAAGGATGTATTGTTAGTCACATCCAATGAGGTCAATTGATTGTCGTAACATTTCAACACCTGTAAAGAGCTAAAATCCTCGATTCCCGTCAAATCGGCGATATGCTGACTGTGTACGTCCAACAAAGTTACGTCTTGAATTTTGGCCGTCGGGACCGAGTCGTTCATGACGCCGTCGCCCATGCTGCTGGCATCTCCCATGCTTACGGTATTACCCGTGGATGAGTGTGTTTCCAGATAATACTCAAACGCATCATCCGGTACGTAGGTTTGTTGAGCGCGCAAAAATAAGGCGCTACTCATCAGTAGGCTTACGAATATAGTGGTTTTCATACTAAATAATTTTTGATATGATAAAAATACTTGATTTTAATTACAAATAAAATGATTTTTGATATATTTCCGATATATTATAAAATAAACCGCGTTTTAATTTTTGTTTAACATAAAAAATTTTTAATATAAAATTGTATGGATCCTTTTTAGCGACAGTTATTCAACGAAATAACACCTTTTATTTTTGCAATTTCCGGTCATTAAAAAATGAAATCCCTTGCCCGCCTCATCTTTGCTCCCCGTAAACCGCGTTTCCCGTCATTGCGAACGATGTGCCGTATCCGCCTTAGGCGTAAGGAACCTCCAAATGGCTAACGGACAACAGCTGGTTTTCACGATTCAATCATAAATCCCCAAAAAAATATCCGTTCTTCTTTCATAACTTTGTACCGTATATTTTCAACCATGAAACATTTCAGGCATTTATCGCTGATTCTTCTACTGTTTATCACCGCCTGCCGACGGCCGGCCGAACAAAAATTCGACGGTTATGCCCTGGGCACCACCTATCATATTGTGATTCAAGGTCAAGGCCAAAACATCACGCGCCACCAAATCGAAGACCTTATCCGCCGCCTTAATGCTTCACTTTCCACTTACCAATCCCACTCCCTAATTTCCCGAATCAATCGCGGCGAAAAAATCAAAGCCGATTCGGATTTTGTCTTTGTTTACCGTAAAGCCAAAGAAATTTTCCTGGAAACCGGCGGCCGCTACGACCCCACCATAGGTATTTTGGTCAATGCCTGGGGATTCGGACCGGGAAAAAAAATACCGGAAATCGAGCAAGATTCGTCCGTGGTGGACAGCCTGATGAAATTCGTGGGTTACGATAAAGTCTCCATCGACGACTCGGGTTATGTGGTCAAAAAATACCCTGAAATTTTCTTTGACTTCAATTCCATTGCCAAAGGTTATGTCATCGACCGTATAGCGGGCTTGATCCATGACAAAGGCTACCGGAATTACTTGGTGGAATTGGGCGGCGAAGTGGTGGCTCGCGGAATGAATATTAAAGAAAATCGCCCGTGGACTGTCAGTATCGATTATCCCCTACCCGGTTCCCAACGCGAAATCGCCGAAGTCTATCTCCGCGACCGGGCCGTAGCCACCTCGGGCAATTACCGCAAATTTAAATCCGACCCGCATACCGGCCGCAAATTTGTTCACACCATCGATGCCCTCACCGGTTTTCCCGCCGTCAGCAACCTGCTAAGCGCATCGGTGTTCGCACCGGATTGCACCACGGCCGACGGCTGGGCCACCGCTTGCATGGCCTCCGGATTAGAACGGTCGAAAAAATACATCACTTCACATCCCCAATTGGACGCCATCCTCATTTACAGCGATTCAACGGGACGTATCAAGCTATGGAACAGCGGCGTGGAAATCGTAAAACCTTAGACAAGAAGAGACTTTATTTCCTCTTCAAAAACAGGGATCATAATTTTCGTTTCATCATTTATCATAAAAGGCTCGAACCCGTAGGGAAACCAAGCCCTCATACCCAAAACGTTGTGCCGTGTACCGAAAATGCACCGGTCACCGGTCATAGGTCCATCGGTCATAAGTCAAACCGATTTAACGATTGCACGGTTCAACGGTTTAACAAATCCATTCAAGTCTTCAACTTTTCCCCATAGGGGTCTGCGACAACTATTCAATAGAATTAACCGATTTAACGGTTCAACGGTTATACGATTTAACGATTTATCAAAAATGATTATATTTGTTTAACCATTTCAATCCTTTCCGGTATGAAAAGACCCATTTTCTTCGGCATTATGGCCGCTTTCATGCTATTTCTGTTAAATGCTTGCTACAAGGAATATCATGAATACGGCTACGACACATTCGTTTACTATGTAAACGGTGAATACAAAATCGCCAAAACCGTGGTAGGGAGTCCTTATCGTACTTCATCCACTTTTGAATTTTTCGGCGACAGCAGCGGTATCCATACCGCCATTCTCTCCCTCAAAGACAAAGAAGGCGCTTATATGTCCTACGAAATTCAAGACTTTAACGGCCCCGGCCTTTACAGTATCGACAATGGCAAACTCCGAAGCGCCCACGCCAGCTATCAATCCCGTTTCGATTACCGGATTCCCTCCGGAGACTGCTATGTAAGGGTCCTGGAATGGGAACCCCGCAACGATTTTATCAGTGCCGTTTTCCAGTCCATCCTCGATGATCCTTCGGGTCATACCATCCGCATCACACGCGGACGTATTCATATGCATATCATTACCGACACTTCCTATTTCAAACCCGTCCATCGATGAAAGCTTACATGTATATTTTTTCGATTGCCCTTGTAATGCTCTTAGGGCTAAATTCCGCTACCACTTTTGCTCAGCAACGAAGCGCGGTATCATTTCAAGCCGGATATTTGATGTTTAACACACAACGTAAACATGATGATTTTTATGATAAAAAATCCCGTTCCAACGGCTTTTTTGTCCAAACGGGCTATCATCTTTATTTGGGCCAAATTCGCCGCCATTCCTTGCGGTTTAATTTTTCTTACCAATACCTCGCGCATCATTTGCAACGCGAAAGACCCGGTCTGCTCTACGACCTCATGCGCCACGAACATGTTTTCTCCGGTGAAATACTTTTTTCCTACGGAATGGGGCGTTGGCCCCTGAATGCCTATATCGGGCCGGCCTTTAACTTCTACCGCTTCGGAACCAATGATTATTATATTTACGAAAATCATCAAACGGTTTACGAGGATCATCACAAAACCGTAAAGGATTTTATTTCACCCGCTTCATTTTTTATAATAGGGATGGAATACAAATATCGCAACTTTACGGCCGGCATTCGTTATGCGGGCGGAAGCCACATGAGTTATACCGTTCTCGGAATCGGCTATGTTCTCCCTTTCGGTTCATAAATCCTTAAAGCAAAAAGCTTATGGCCTTCATGTTTCCGGCACGAAGAAACCTCTTCGCCACATAGGCGGCCATTTTGTTAAGTTTTTTGTCCTATTCACAACAAACGGACAACGAAGAAAATCCCGTCCGCTACGGTAAAAGTGAATTTTCGTTTAATTTCGGATATGCCGGCCACGGCTATGCGCTCAATTGGGGATTTTATTCCGGCACTAAATCCGGGAAAAATATCCTTCATAGCTTCCAATTGGGACTCGGCATCACCGCTTCCACCGATTTCGGATGCATGGTTTTCGGAGCCCTCGAAGCCGATTGCCGAATGGTAAGCCTTTATCCTTCGGCCTCGGTGGGCTACTCGCTATTATGGGTCAAATCCATGGTAACTTGGGAAGCCGGTGCCGGTGTGTTTTTATCTCCGGTATATGTAACACCCTATCCGTTACTCGGCGTCCGCCTCAGGCCCTTCGGCAACAAACAATGGTTCCTGCGTATTCATATGGCTTTTCCCCTGCTGACCCATGCTTCGCATGATGCAATGAATACATCTCCCTTTGCCGCCTACGGCCTGGGTGTGGGTTACCGGTTTCCGTAAAGTTAACCCCTCGCGTATGTCGAACTCATAAACCTATATTCATTTACAAGTTCCATGGTTCTTAATGCGAGTCTCCGGCAATGGAATAACAATTCTTCAAGATTATTTATCGTTTTTTCCAAATAAAATTTCACATAAACCAGCCGTATTTTCATGGCAGTAAGCATAATTTTCATAAACATTTGGAAGGACAAATTTTCGTTAGGAAATTTGTAATAAAAACAAGTCATTATGAAAAGTAAAGCAATTATTTTGTTGGCCCTAGTTATGACCATCGGCCTTGTAAGTCGTTGTTCTAAAAAAGAAAAAGACAGCGATAAATCCAAAGTTACGGTCCAAACCATTGTCAAAACGTACAGTGGAGACGAAATCCGAACTTCCGGGGTGCATGTTCATCTCTTCAAGCAAAATGAGGATGATGACGATTATATCGGTGTGAAAGATACCGATTCGGACGGCAAGGTGGTTTTCAAAGATTTGGAAAGCGGCGACTATTCCATAGAAGCCGAATACGACCAAAACGGTGAATACCGTTACGGTGAAACCTATTTCAGCCTCGGCAAAGGCGAAGACAAAACCATTACGGTCCGACTCATTCACTAACACGGAACATAAAAAATAAGAAGGGATGCTTCACCCGCAGCATCCCTTTTTATTTTTTAAAAAACTTTAATAAGGTAGTCAAATATTTAATATGCCTTGGCAAATAACACGCGTCGCTTGGAAGGTTTGCCCGTCAGGATGTCCTTGCCTTCTTCGGATGTGTCGAAATCCAGCGGAATGCAGCGAATGGTGGCCTTGGTGAGTTCCTTGATTTTGGCCTCGGTTTCGGCCGTTCCGTCCCAATGTGCCAGGACGAATCCGCCTTTGTTTTCCAGCACGTCCTTAAATTCCTCGAAGCTGTCCACCGAAGTGATGTGTTCGTTCCGGTAAGCAAGCGCCCGTTCGTAGAGGTTGTTTTGGATTTTGTCCAACAGGTTTTCCACATACAGGTCGATGCCTTCGGACGGAATGACGAATTTTTCCAAAGTGTCGCGCCGTGCCACTTCCACGGTGCCGTTTTCCAGGTCGCGCGGTCCGATGGCGATACGCACCGGCACGCCTTTCAGTTCATATTCGTTGAATTTCCAACCGGGTTTGTAATTGTCGCTATCGTCGTATTTGACGCTGATGCCTTTGGCGCGCAATTTATCCATGATTTCCCTTGCCTTGGCGGAGATTTGTTCCAATTGTTCGGCTTTGCGGAAAATGGGAATGATGACCACTTGGATGGGAGCCAGCTTAGGCGGCAATACCAAACCGTTGTCGTCCGAATGGGTCATCACCAAGGCGCCCATCAAGCGGGTGGATACGCCCCAGGAGGTGGCCCAAACATATTCCAATTTGCCTTCGCGCGAAAGATATTTGACGTCGAAAGCTTTGGCGAAATTTTGTCCCAGGAAATGCGAAGTGCCCGATTGCAAGGCCTTACCGTCCTGCATCAATGCCTCGATAGTGTAGGTTTCCTCGGCGCCGGCAAAACGTTCCGTCGGCGTTTTGACGCCCCGGATAACAGGCATGGCCATATAGTCGCGCGCAAATTCGGCATATACGTCGATCATTTGTTCGGCTTCGCGAACGGCCTCGTCCTTGGTTTCGTGTGCCGTGTGACCTTCCTGCCACAGGAATTCGGCCGTACGCAGGAACAGGCGCGTACGCATTTCCCAACGCATCACGTTGGCCCATTGGTTCACGAGCACCGGCAAGTCGCGATACGACTGAATCCACCGCCGGTAGGTATCCCAAATAATGGTTTCCGACGTAGGCCGGATGATCAAAGGTTCTTCCAATTTGGCCGCGGGATCCACTTCGATGCCCTTGCCGTCCGCGGTGGTACGCAGGCGATAATGGGTCACCACGGCGGCTTCTTTGGCAAAGCCTTCCACGTGCTGCGCTTCCTTGGCAAAATACGACATGGGAATCAAGAGCGGAAAATAGGCGTTCTGATGACCGGTTTCCTTAAACATTTTGTCCAATTGCGCTTGCATTTTTTCCCAAATGGCGTATCCGTAGGGTTTGATCACCATCATGCCGCGCACACCCGAATTTTCGGCCAAGCCGGCACGCACCACCAATTCATTGTACCATTTGGAATAATCCTCGGAACGTTTCGGAAGTTTCTTTGCCATAGTTTGGTATAATTATTGTTGTTAACTTTACGGTTGACAAAACTAATCATTATATTTAAACGGAAAAAATCCATCGTTATGAAAAACATATTTTATTTTCTGCTCACGGTCATAGGCCTTTCCCTTACGGGATCCTGTGACACCTACCGCAATGTTTCGGCCGACGACGGTGTGTACTACACCGACGACGACCGTCAGCAGGCGGAACACACTTCCTACACTTCGGGAAACTATCATAACGAACCCAAATATATACTGGAAGACAACGATTCCCGCGACACTTCGTACCAATCCGACGACAATGCCAAGTATCAAATAAATTACAACAACAATACCACCGTTTCCGGTAACACTTACGTAACCGACAATCCCGACGATGTGGCCTACAACAGCCGCACCTCCGGCGGAAGCAACGATGTGCATGTGTATATCCACTACGACAATTACTGGTACTGGCACCGTCCGCGTTGGTATTTCCGTTACTACTACGGTTACGGACCGGCCGTGGCCGTCACCTACTACGGTCCGGCTTACTACTACGATCCTTTCTGGGACGATCCGTGGTGCGACAGCTGGTACACCTTTAATTATTATTACTACGGATATCCTTACTACACCTACTACGGAGGCGGTTACTACGGTTATCCCTATTACGGTTATCCTTACGTAGTCAATAATAATTATTACTACGGCAACGGTTACACCCGCCACACGCGTGTACGCGGACCTCGCGGCGGCCGTCCCGACCGCATTTCCCTCTTGGCCGGCACCCGCATTCGCCGCAACATCGACGGACACAGCCGAAGCAGTCTCACGTCGCGCCAAGGCCGTACCCGTCATATTACCAACCGCAGCGGACGCCACAACGACAACATCAGCCGCCAAAACAACGGCCGCCATACCCGCAGCATCCGTGTACGCAATACCCGTACCACCAACACGCGTGGCACGCGCAACAACACGCGCCGTCAACCCGTTCGCGTACGCCAACACAACGGTCAATCGCGTACCGGTTACGGAAACGGTCGCGGTACCCGAAATATGCGTCATTACAGTCCTTCGCGTTCGGGACGTTCCGGTTCGGGACACAGTCGTACACGAAGCGCTTCGTCGCGCGGTTCTTCCCGCGGTCACAGCCGTTCCTATCGCTCTTCGCGATACGAATCTTCCGGAAGTAGCCACCGTTCACACCGTTCCTACGGTTCTTCCAGTCGCCGTTCAACCGGATGGTCGTCCTTCGGCAGTTCACATTCGGTTCACCGTTCCTCGTCCTCGTGGTCCGGAAGCAGCCGGTCGTCCTACGGACGTTCCTCCTCGTCACGCAGCTCGGGACGCAGCCGTCGTCGATAAAAAATTAACTTGCTATCTCAACAAAAATTCGCTTATCCTATGAAAAAAATATGGCTTGCTATCTGGCTCGGCTTCGGCCTGGCCGCTTGGGGAACATATGCACAAACCCTCAATGACCTGTACACCTACAATTCGGAATACGATTTCGGAACGGCCCGTTATTTGGGTACCGCCACCACCATGATGAGCCTGGGTGCCGACATGTCGGCCGTTTCGGACAACCCCGCCGGTGCGGCCTATTTTACCACCAACCGCATCACTTATTCCCCGGGATTCAATCATTTGAACAATACGGCCGCTTACAACGGCAACAAAACGTTGAGCAACGATTACAGCTTCTACCACCACCTGATGTTTACCCACCAATTGGGTTTTGTCATGCCGTATGTATCCGACGTTTCGGATTGGAACAAGGTGGCCTTGGGTATTAATTACCAACGCTCGCAAAACTATTTCAACCGTATCAAAATGGAAGGCACATCGCCCAACATGCAATCCCTGGCCGATTATTTCGTAATTAATGCCACGGGAATTCCCACGGGTGATTTGGATGTTTACTCAGGAGAAACCGATACCGAAGTTTACGAATGGCTCGGCGAAAACTACGGAACACCCGCCCAACATGCTTTCCTGGGTTATCAAACCTATATCATCGATCCCGTAAACAATGATGATGACAATACCGAATACACCTCCAATGCACAATACAGTAGCCCCCTGTTCCATTCCATCGTGATGAACACATCGGGTCATAAAGCCTTCGGCGATTTCTTCCTGGCTGCGGAATACAAGGAAAAACTCGCACTGGGTGTATCTTTCCGCGCTTCCCACCTGGAATATTCCGAAAAACGCAAAATCACCGAAGAAGGCTACGATGCCAACTCCACCCTTCAATACCTGGCCTATCAATCCAATCTTTCCACCGAAGCCGACGGTTACGGATTCAAACTGGGAGCCACCTACAAACTCAACGACCGCATCAAAATATCCGCCGCTTATCACTCACCCGTTTGGTGGGAAATCAATGAAAAAACCACCGAATCCGTTTCCACCGATATCAAGGATAACGACGACTGGGACAACGACGGCGATACCAACGAAATCTTCCGCTTTGACTTGGACCCCGCCACGGTCAACACCTTTGAACCCTACCGCATGGTTTCACCCGGAAAATTCCTCATCGGTGCTTCGTATGTGAACAAAAAATACGGTTTTATCTCCGTAAAATATACCCGCCGCAACTGGCAAAACTTGCACTTGGAAGCATTGTCCGACGATGCCGCAAGCATGGAATATTTCGACCGTTTGACCGAAGCGGCACAGGAAGCCTTCGGCATCGAAACCACCCTGGCCGTGGGCGGTGAATTCAAGGTGGACCACCTGATGATTCGCGCAGGATATAAAGATATCGCCAATCCGGTCAAAGCTTTGGAAAATTTCCACGAACACCGTTGGACTTTCGGCCTGGGTTACGATTTCGGCAATATCGATGTGGATTTCGGTATCGTAAGCGGCAATCAAAAACAAATCCGTCAAATCCTGCCGGTGGGTCTTACCAACACCTATGACATCCATACTCGCCGCAACCAATATGTGTTTACCGTAAAAGCCAATTTTTAAATTAACACCTCAGCTAAGTATTAATAAAAGAAAACCTGCCCTTTTCGGGCAGGTTTCTATTATTGAAAAATCAAGGGGTATCTTTATTTGAAAAATAGGCATAAAGATCATTCGGAATAAGCCTTATTGAGGATTTCCAGCATTTCGATGGCCGCATCGCTGATTTTGGTGCCGGGACCGTAGATGCCGGTTACGCCCATATCGAATAGATAATCGTAATCCGTAGGGGGTATGACCCCTCCGGCAATGACCATAAAATCTTCGCGTCCGTTTTCCTTCATCAATTCCATAAGATCGCGGATAAGGGTTTTATGGCCGCCCGCCAGGGACGATACTCCGATGATGTCCACATCGTTTTCCACGGCTTGGCGAAAAATTTCTTCGGGCGTGCTGAACAAGGGGCTGATATCCACATCGAATCCGATGTCGGCATAGCCGGTGGCCACCACTTTGGCACCCCGGTCGTGGCCGTCCTGACCCATTTTGGCAATAAGAATACGCGGGCGCCGTCCCGTCAGTTGTTCGAAACGGTCGGCCAGGGCACGGGCTTTTCGGAAGGAATCGTCGTCTTTTATTTCGTTTGCATACACTCCGGTAAGCATTTGGGGGTTAGCTTTGTGTCGTCCGTAAACTTTTTCCAAGGCATAAGAAATTTCGCCGAGAGTGGCTCTTCGGCGGGCCGCTTCCACGGCCAATTCCAGCAGATTGCCTTCACGGCTGGCGGCGGCGCGGGTAAGCTTATCGAGGATTTCACGCACTTTGGTCTCGTCGCGACCGGCTTTCACTTGTTGGATTCTACGGATTTGTTTTTGGCGCACTTCCTCGTTGTCCACTTCCAGGATAGGAATATCGGGATCGGTTTCGGGACGCAGGAAATTGACGCCCAGGATTTTGTCCTTACCGCTATCGATGCGGGCTTGTTTGCGGGCGGCGGCTTCCTCGATTCGCCGTTGGGGGATGCCTTGTTCTATGGCGCGGGTCATGCCGCCGTAGGATTCGATTTCCTCTATCAACCGCCAAGCCTTTTCGGCCATTTCAGCCGTCAGTTTTTCGATATGATACGAACCGCCCCACGGATCCACAGTCCGCGTGATGTCCGTTTCTTTTTGAAGGAAAATTTGGGTATTGCGGGCAATTCGTGCCGAAAACTCGGAAGGCAGTGCAATGGCTTCGTCCAGGGCATTAGTGTGAAGGGATTGTGTGCCGCCGAAGGCCGCCGCCGCCGCTTCGATGAGCGTGCGCATGACGTTGTTGAACGGATCCTGGGCCGTAAGACTCCAACCGCTGGTCTGCGAATGGGTGCGCAAGGCCATGGATTTGGGGTTTTGCGGGGCGAATTGTCTAACGATTTTGGCCCACAACATCCTTGCGGCACGCATTTTGGCGATTTCGCGGTAATGATCCATTCCGATTCCCCAAAAGAAAGACAAGCGCGGAGCGAATTTGTCGATTTCCAAGCCCGAGGCCAAACCCGTTCGGATATATTCCAAGCCGTCGGCCAGGGTGTAGGCCAGTTCGATTTCGGGCGTGGCGCCGGCTTCCTGCATATGATAGCCCGAGATGCTGATGGAATTGAATTTGGGCATCCGCCGCGAAGCGTATTCGAAAATTTGGGAAATAATGTACATGGAAGGTTCCGGCGGATAGATATAGGTATTTCGCACCATAAATTCCTTCAAAATATCGTTTTGGATGGTCCCCGAAAGCTGTTCGGGTGCCACGCCTTGTTCCTCTGCGGCCACGATGTAGAAAGCCATAACGGGCAATACGGCGCCGTTCATGGTCATGGAAACGGACATGCGGTCCAGGGGAATGCCGTCGAAGAGAATTTTCATGTCTTCCACCGTGTCGATGGCCACACCGGCCTTGCCCACATCACCCTTTACGCGGGGGTGGTCGGAATCATAGCCGCGGTGGGTGGGTAAATCGAAGGCCACGGACAGGCCTTTTTGGCCCGCCGCCAGGTTTTTGCGATAAAAGGCATTGCTTTCTTCCGCCGTGGAAAAACCGGCATATTGGCGAATGGTCCAGGGACGGCGCACATACATGGTGGAATAAGGACCTCTTAGGTAAGGTGGAATGCCCGCAGCAAAATCTTCGTGGTCGAAAACTTGCTTTCGTCCGGGAGAGAATTTAATTCCTATCTTATTGTTATTACGGCTCATACATTAATATATTACAAATATAGGTATTTCCAAAAAATTTCCCATCTTTTTTAGCAATGTTCACATAAGCCTCTTGTTTCTACAAAATTTTTTCTAACAAAAAAATAATGAATTTATTCTATGATTTTAATTTTCAATTTTTTTCCAAGTTTTTTAATGTGCATCTTATAATTTTACGACTAAGTAGTGCTACCTATAAATTTGATGCTATTGTGGTATATATGAGGAGGGACTTTTATTGCCATCCAAAATATATAAACCTTACCCGTCGCACCGGACAGGTAAGGTTTGATTTCATTTTTGAATTTCGTAACTCGGCCGAATTTATTCCTTGGCTTCGCCGGAGGTTTCGTCGTTTTCGTTAACGGCTTTTTTAAATTCTTTGATGCCGCCACCCAGGCCGCGCATCAGTTCGGGAATTTTTTTACCTCCGAACATGAGCAACACGATGATGACAATAAGTACGATTTCCGTTGTTCCCATCCAACCCATGGGTAAAATGTATAGCATATTCATGACTGATTATTTTTTCTTTTCAAAGTTACGAAAAACATCGGGACTATACTTCCCATTTGGCCCCTTTTGCGCTACGGTCGATTTTGCGCAATAGGCCAAGCAGTACATTTCCGGGTCCGGTTTCGTAAAATTCACCGGCACCATCGGCTATCATACGCCGAACGCTTTGGGTCCAACGAACCGGCGAAGTTAGTTGCGCAATGAGGTTTTGTTTGATCACTGCAGGGTCGGAAGAAGGCGCGGCGGTGACGTTTTGGTAAACGGGTGCCACGGGAATGCGAAATTCCGTATCGCGGATGGCTTCTTCCAGTTCTTGGCGTGCCGGTTCCATTAAAGGTGAATGAAAGG